>CBDTYI010000072.1:0-10460 GCA_965364565.1 uncultured Gammaproteobacteria bacterium
TGGGCATGGGGCGGCCTTACGGCGTGGCGAGTGAGACCGTGTCATCATACGCCCGCTGGCGCAGCACAGGGAAACATCCGTCGTCGGCCGGTTGAATTCCCGCGGCCGACATGCAAAGGTGCCCGTCGAACGCGCGGGGAGGAATTCGCAATGAGGCTGACAGGTCCGCTGGTCCCGTTACTGGTGGTTTGGCTGCTGGCCGGCTGCGCCAGCGTCACCGAAGATATCCGCGTGCAGACTGAATCCGATCCGGGGCTCGATCTTGGCAGCTACCGCACCTACAGCTGGCTCGGCGCGGCGGAAATCGCCCCCGACAGGCACGGGAACTGGGAACCAGCCGGATTCGACGCCGATGCAGAAATTCGCATACTGCTGAACCGTGAGTTGGGCCGGCGCGGTATGCGCGAAGTGGATTCTGATGCGCAGCTGGTGGTTGGTTTTGGGGCGGGTATCAACCCCGAGGTGTTCGAGATCGTAGAGGACCCCGACAGCAAAATGTATACGCTGCAGAACGCCCCCAGGGCGGCGCTGGTGGTGGTGTTCATCGACCCGCGCACCCGTCGACCCGTGTGGGTGGGTACGGCGATCGGCGACGTCAAGGCGGGACGCAGCGCGCATGAGGTGCGGCGACGCATCGACTACGCGGTAACCAGTATGCTGCGCCAGGCGTCGCGCTAAGCGGCCGTCTGGATGCCGTTGGGGCTGGCAAGCACGCCCCGACGCGTGGGCCGGGTGGGGTGGTAGTTGCGGACGCTTACTCGGGATCCTGGCCGAGGGTGGGCTCGCGCCGTCTGCCGGCATGCGGTTCCACCGGTACGTCGGCTTCCCAGCTGTCCTGGACGCCGCGGCTCAGCTCCACCAGCTCGGTCAGCTTGGCGTTCATGCTGCGCACTTCCAGGTAGGTCTTGTGCGCCCACTTCTGGGCCGCGTAGGCAGACATCGGAAGCAGGACGGCAAGCAGCGTCACCAGGATCGCCGCCAGATAAATTCCCAGTTGTTCGATATCGCCGAACATCTCCATTAGGTGTTTCCTTTCAGTGAGGGCAGATCGGACACACAATTAACGCCATCACGCTTGAAATGCAATGCCGGCGTTGGAGTCAACGCGGGCGGCGTGCGGGTCACCAGGGAATCGGCTTGCCGTCACGGAAGAAACCGCCACTGGGGCCGTCGTCCGGCAGACACGCCGCCCAGACAATGCCGGCAGCCCCCTCCTGCACCGAACGTTCGGCGCCTGCGCCACCCATGTCGGTCTTCACCCACCCAGGGCACACGGAATTGACCCTGATCCCGGTATGCTTCAGCTCATCGGCAAGAATCCGCGTCACTGCGTTTAGCGCCGTCTTCGACAGACGGTATCCCGGGCAGCAACCGTTCATGTCCGAGAGCTGGCCCATGCCCGAAGAGACATTCACCACGTTACCGCGCTCGTTCATGAGCGGGATCAGCGCCTGAGCGACACGCAATGCGCCAAAGGTGTTGGTCTCCAGCGTCCGGCGAATGGTGTTGAGGTCGGCGTTGAAAATACTGGCCGGGCCCGGGTCGGCGGGATCGTACGGGTCACCGAATACCCCGGCGTTGTTGACCAGGATGTCGAGGCGGCCGAATTCCATCAGCAGGAAGGCGCTCAGCGCGTCGACCGCCGCAGCGTCGGTGACATCCAGCAGTTGGAACCGCACGTCGAGGCCCTCGGCTCGCAATTGTGCGGCAGCGGCCTCACCGCGATCCCGCGCACGGCTGGTGAGGACCACGCTGATGTCGCGGCGGGCGAGCTGACGGCTGGTTTCGAGTCCCAGGCCCCGGTTCGCACCGGTGACCACGGCAACGGGTGTGGCATACGTCATGTTGTGCGTCCTGTGGTTATGCGGCGTTGAAATGACGGCAATTAAACCGTCATTATAGGCGCTCGGGTCCGCTGTGAGAGCAGCTCTGGCCGCTGAACGGAATGGGTTGCTAATCATGAAATCACTGAGCAAGACCTTTCTCACCGGACTGATCACCATCCTCCCGTTGTTTCTCACCGGTTATCTGCTCTATTGGCTGGCGGTGTCGGCCGAATCCTGGCTCGGCAACCTGATGCGGCTGGTGTTGCCGGCACACTGGTACTGGCCGGGCATGGGGCTGGTGGCCGGGCTGGGGGTGGTGTTCGGGGTGGGGCTGCTGATGCACGCCTACCTGGTGCAGCGTCTGTTCGCGATGGGCGAAGAGATGCTCTACCACGTACCCGTGATCAAATCGGTATACCGCGCCATCCGCGATTTCTTTGATTTTTTCTCGCCCGAAAAGCAGAGGGAGTTCGACCAGGTTGTCGCCGTGTCGCTCGGTGACACCGGCATGGAAGTGGTGGGTTTCGTTACCGAGGCGAGAACGGAGCGGCTGCCCGAGCCGTTGCGCGGACAGGACAATATTCTGGTGTATTTTCCGCTGAGCTACATGATCGGCGGTTACGCGGTGGTGCTACCGCGCAGCGCTGTACGTCCGGTGGAAATGAACATGGAAGAGGCGATGCGGTTCACGCTTACCGCCGGTGTCACCGGAGCCGGCGCCACGCGGGACAAGAGCCGCACGCAGGGAGACACGGGGCGACACAACCGCAGTCAGTAAGGATCTGGCGCGCAATGCGCGGCCAGGAGCAGCGCGGAATCGGTGCACCGAAACATGCCGGTTGCGAGGTGGCACTAGTCCGGGTCGGGACGGTACAGAATGAAACTCAGGTCATCGGGTTTGTGGGGTCGGTGCTCGGAAAACTCCAGCATGCGGACGCGACACTTGGCAGCCAATTCCGCGGCAGCCGCAGGCAGCGATCCGCTGCGCACAATCTCGACAATCTCCTGGACCTGCAGGTTGTCGAACAGACCATCGCTGGCCACCACCACGGTGTCACGGGGCGCAAGGCGGAGCCGTGGACCGATTTCGACGCGCATATCCCCGCTGCCGATCATGTTTGAGATCAGGTGACGGTCTTCGTGATAGATGGCGTCGTCGGTGTGGACCAGGCCGGCTTCCACCGCGTAAGCGACCGGGGAATGCGAAATAGTCTGGTATTTGATCTTTCCGCGCTGGCCGGTCACCAGGATCATGGAATCGCCGACGTGATAGGACCGTACTTCGCGCGCGTCGATTTCCACCACGGCGATGGTGGTCGCGGCGCCCAGTCCCAGGCCGATGATACGGCTGTTGCCTTGCTCAATACCGTCCAGGATGGCCTCGCGCAGTGCGGTGCTGTTCCCGCAGGAGGCGCTCACCGAGGCGCTCAACTGGCGAACTGCCTGCTCTGAGGCCTGGTTGCCCGCCGGTAGGCCGCCCAGCCCGTCAGCGATTGCCAGCACGCCGGTCCCCTTCCCAGAGGGAATAAGCGCGGCCGAGTCTTCGTTGTCGCTGTCCTTGTCGGGCGCCCGGTGAGTATAGACACAGGCCGTTCCGGCCGCGAAACGGCAGCATTCCACCTCTACAAGGTCTGTGGCGAGATACAGCCGCGAGGTTTCGGGTGTCACTGCCACGCGATGGTTTCCAGGTGTTCGCGGAGCTGCCCTGCGGTGCGGAATTTCTCCAGTATCAGCGACCGCTTGAGACCGCGGCAGATATCCTTGATCTCCTGCGGCTGGCGGCGGTAGTGCTTCTGGCCGCCCACCGCTTCGTAGAGTATCCGGATCAGGTCGACGACATCTTCGCAGATGTTTTCCGGACGCGGCATTCCCCAGTGATAGAAATCCAGCAGTTTCAGATCAAAGCCCAGACCGTAACGTTGCACAATGACGTTATCGGTATGCAGGTCACCGTGGTACTCCTTCATCGCATGGATACACTCGATGCCGGTTGCCAGGGCGTACAGCAGGTGCAGGGCCTGAAACGGAGTCAACCGCCTGCCCGGCTGGCGCGCCAGAAAATTGGACAACAACTCGCCTTCGACGAACTCGGACACCAGCAGGGTAATGGGCACATTGTGGTAAGTGATCAGCTCGCGGGTGTGGTACTGGATGGCGATCGGGCAGTGACGCAGCTTGTGTAACTTGCGCGCGTAGAAATTTGCGGTGCGGTCACGCGGATTGCGGTGCGGGTAGAACAGCTTGACGGCGCGCTCGATGTCCGTGGGGTGTTCGCGTACCAGAAACACTTCGCCTTCCCAGCCGCCGCCGAGCGGCTGGACAACCTCATACTTACGGGCCAGGATTCGTCCGGGTTTGAGGTCGAAACTCTCAATGACGGGTACCGGTGTCTGGCGGCGCGAGCCCATGTCCAGGGTCTTCAAGGGGTAACGGCCGGTAAGCATACTGGTTGCTTCGCGGCCAGCGCAATTGCGCTGGGTTCCGGAAGCCGGGCCGGCGCCGCTTGTAACCTGCTGGCGTAGGTCTATAATGGGATTCATAATCAAAAATTTATTTTCAGAGTGATTCTGGAAGTATGCCTCAAAGGATTGATTTGCCAGGTTATTATAAGATCAACACGGGGCGGTCGACAATGCGACCGGCGGTGTTGGCGACAACAAGAACTACTGGCGTTGGTTGTGGGGGTGCGCTATGAGAACAAAAACAATAACGGCAGCATTGCTGTCCCCGGTTGTCCTGTTGCTTTCCAGCTCCCTGATTCAGGCACAAGAATACGGTGCCGACGAAGGGCACGCTGACCGCGCTGGCTACGGTTGGCAAAGCTTCTCGGCCGACATGTCACCGAGCGAGTACAAGCGGGTCGTGCGCACCAATCAGAAGCAGGTGCGCAAGTTCGTCAAATCCTACTCGAGTGAGGCGCTGTTATCGGCAGGTGTCCCAAAGGCCGGTATCGCGTTTCTGGGCGCGGCGGCAGGGCTGGCTGTCGACGGTGACGCCCGGCTGCCCATCAATGACAGCAAGACGCTTGCATTTCAGTTCGACAATGTCGTGGATGAGGAGCGTGCGCTGCTGTTCACTTTCAAGAAAAGCTGGTAGCGGCTGAGCAGCCAGCTTTTGCCTGCAAATGTCCCTGACGGGGTGCCGACCCGCGTGTTTCTCCGCATCTAATCACCTGTAAATGCAACGAATATAAGCTACCATGTAGGTAGATCAGCGGCACAAGCGGCGCAGATCCTACAAACCCGAGAGCGAGAGAGGAACACAGACATGAGAAGACTCTATTTCCTGATACCGGACGTTGCCACGGCACGCACGGTCGTGGATGAACTGCTGCTGGCGCGCATCGAAGAGCGCCACATCCACGTGATCGCGAAGGAGGGTGTCGCCCTGGAAGATCTTCCCGAGGCCTCGCTGCTGCAGAAAAGTGATTTTGTTCCGGCGGTGGAACGCGGTCTGGCGCTGGGCGGAGCCACGGGTGCGCTGGCCGGACTTGCGGCGCTGGCCTTCCCGCCTGCGGGTCTGGTGCTCGGCGGCGGAGCGGTGCTGAGTATTGCGTTGGCGGGCGCAGGTATGGGCGCCTGGTTGTCCGGCATGATCGGTATGGACGTGGCGAACACCCAGCTGAAGACGTTTGAGGCCGGCCTCGAGGCCGGACAACTCCTCATGCTGGTCGATGTACCCAAGACGCGCGTCGATGAGATCGACACCCTGGTGAAACAACACCACCCGGAAGCGGAAATCGGGGGCACGGAACCGACTATCCCTGCATTCCCCTAGACCGTCCTGGTCCCAACGCATGGCCCGTGGCTTCACCAGTAGCGGTGCCTGGCAAGGGTTGTTGCTCTGTCTGGCGCTGGTTGGCGGCTGCCGGGATGCAGGCGGGGAGGTGGAACAGCGCCTCAATCCCGAAACCGGACTGTCATCCTGGAAAGCGCAGCATGAAGGATTCAGCCTCGAGCTGATACAGGTGCTTCCCGATTACGTCAGGGCCGTCTATGCCTCGCGCGGGCTGCCCACGGAGGTCATCGAGCGGCTGGCGGGCTACTGCGTGTTCGGTACCATTGTGCGTAACGAGTCGGACGCGCCGCTTGCGTGGCGCCTGGCCGACTGGCGCTATATCGCTGGGGACGAGCGTGAGCAGCGGCTCAAACCGAAGTCGGAGTGGCTCAGGGAATGGCGCGAGCTTGGTGTGGCGTTCCGCTGGACGCTGCTGGCCGATGACCAGGTCTACGAAGCGGGTGACTGGGGTCAGGGCTTCATCACCCTCAACCTCCCGCCGGGCCAAGCGTTTGACCTGCACTACAGCTGGAGCCAGCATGACAAGACCTATCGTGGCATTATCAAACAGGCGCGCTGCGCTCCAGTTGATGTGGCGGCGCCCTGAGTGGTGCACGCTGGCGGTGTTGCTGAGTGCCGCGTTGCTGCTGGCGCCCGGGCCGGCGAGGGCGCAACTCGAAGCACCGCAGCTGAGTCACCGGCTTACGCCGCTCACGTCCCCCGTGGTGGCAGAGAATTTCGTGCTCGAGGACATGGATGGCAAGCGGCATGCCCTCGAGGACTACCGCGGCAAGGTGGTGTTGATCAATTTCTGGGCCACCTGGTGCCCGCCCTGTGTACGGGAAATGCCATCGCTGGAGCGTCTGTACCAGACCCTCAGCGATGAACCCTTCGTTGTGCTGGCGGTAAATCAATGGGAGAACACCGACCACGTGTTCGCGTTCATGGGACAGATCGATGTATTCCCAAGCTTTCCGATTCTGTTTGATCCCGACAGCGCGGTTTCCGAAGCATTCGGCGTCAAGGGTCTGCCTACCTCGTTCCTGCTCGACCGCGAGGGTCGCGTAGTCTACCGGGCAGTCGGCGGGCGTGAATTCGATCATCCCGAAATACTTCGGTTGGTCCGCGAGTTGCTGGAGCGGTAAGCGCGCTAGCGCGCGCCGTTCTGTCCCCGGCGGCGCGGCGTGCGCCCGGGCCCGGCATACCCGCGTAGCGCCGCGGGATCACAGCCGCAAACTGATGGCGCGAGCCGCGCCGCGCGTAGTACAGTAATTCAGTCGCATGCCGACATGGGTAAACAGGCCATAACATCAGGACGGGTGGGATTTTGTTTGCCAGATTCAGCAGATGTTTCGTGTCCGTGGTAACGGGTCTTGTGGTGCTGCTGCCGGTGCAGGCCATGCAGAAAGTCAAGGAAGTCGCGGTGCCGTCTCTTCCCGACATTGCCATGGTGCACTTTGCACCGGGCCAGGAGCCGGTAATTCTTTATAATCCCTTTCTGTGTCGCGAGGCGGGACCGGCGTTGTGCGAGTTCTACCGCTTCCACGAGTATGCGCACATCGAGTTGCGCCACCACGAGCGCGATGATCTGTCCCGGCAGGAAAAAGAGAGTGAAGCTGATCGCTGGGCCGCGCAGCACGCGCCCTTTGCCAGCGTGATGGCCGCTTATCAGTTCTTTTCCTCGGGCGGCGGCGGAACCCCCATCCACGGCAGGAGCAGCAGTCGCGCCGAACGCATGCTGGCGCGCACCGAATCCGGTAGTCGGTTCGCCGGCTCGAGCAGGGCCAGAGCCGCGCAAGCGGACCGCCAGCTGGCACAGGGTTCCGCAGCCAGGCAACCTGACGACAAGATCCCACTCATGTTCGGCGCTCTGGCGCTGTGACCACGTCCGAGGCCGACGCGACCCGCAATTCCCTCTCAGCGTTTCACTCGCTGCCGCCCTGTGAGAAGCGCAGGCCGGGAGCGCTGGCTCATAGTTTCAGCTCGAAGGTGGCATTGCGGTCGTATATCAGCTGTGCGGATTCGCGCCGGGCCTCGGCGCTCAGCACATGCTCGCGCATCTCACTCGGATCGATCAGGTGAATCACTCGCAGTCCCTGTAGCACCAGGTAATCGGCAATCAGTCTGCGGTGACAATGCTCCGGCAGGCGTTCCGCACACAGGATAGCGGTCGGCGCCCGGCCCGCCATGTTGACCAGCTGGGTGGCGGCGCGGCAGAAGCTGTCGGTCTCCATGTAGTCAGCATAGCCGCGCAGTCCCGCCTCCAGGGCAGAGTGCTGCGAACCCGCTCGGGGTGCACGTCGCCCGCCCAGTTGACGGCCCGCCCAGTGGTACACGATTCCGGCCAGATCCAGCGTGTGGCGCAGGCGGTCGGTGCCGAACTGTGGATGACGGCTCGAGTGGGGTTGAGCGCGCACGTCGACCAGGGCGCCGATGGCGTGCTTTTCCAGCAGCTCGATCAGCTCAGCCGCGGCGCGGCTGCTGTGACCGACGGTATAGGTAACGCAGTTTTGCATGCGCCATTATGGTCGGCGGCAAAGCGGCCTGGCAAATCGGAACGGCGCCGACACACCATTTCCCTGCGGGTTGTGCCTTGAATTTGCTCCGGGCAGATCCTACTCTGCCGTAGTGCCGCCAGGTGCGGATTTAGACGGGCACAGACTACGTGGAAATCCTCGAGCGCGACAAACTCCCCCGAAATCGTTTCGCCGGCGTGCGCGAGCACAGGCTGATTACCGATCCGAGGGTATTCGGAACAGACACCGGGGAGGGTGCCTGGGCCGGGTTCGGCAATCTGGTCTATCTGGCCGATGCTCGCCTGGTGCCCGCCGGTGAAACCGGGATGCACTCACACCGGGAGATTGATGTTATATCCGTCATGGTGGAGGGTCGCATGCAGCACCAGGGTTCACTCGGGCACGGGCAGTCGCTGGCCGCAGATGAGGTTCAGGTGCAGCGCGCCGGTGCAGAGCAGTTCTCGCATAACGAGATTAATCCGGATGACAGCCAGAACCGCTTGATCCAGATCTGGGTATTGCCGCAAGGCGCGGACGGAGCGGCTGACTACCGACACTATCACCTCAAAGCGGGCGGTCTGACGCGGGTATATGGCGGTGAACCCGACCAGGGCGAGACGTTCGCCGCTGACACCATACTCGAGGTTGCCTGCCTGAACAGTGGGCAAAGCATGGATGTGGATGTGCCGTTTCTGGCCTATCTTACGCGCGGCAAGGGATTCGCCAACGAGGACCTCATCACGGACGGAACTCTGTTGCGCGGCGATCAGCTGACGTTCGACTGTGTCGAGGATGCACAGCTGATTCTTGTTCATCTGAAAGCATAAGCGGCGCGTCACGCACCCCGTGGTGCCGCGTGGTGCGCGACGCCCGCGATTTCTGCCTCAATAGGACACCAGCTGCGCCGGGCCGCGACGCCAGGAACCATCCGGCTGCAGGCAGGCGGTGCCGTAGGCGTCCACCTGTTTACCCCCGACGATGACCTTGGTCTGATACTCGCGCTCTTGAATACAGGTCGTCCCGGTGCCGTAACTGTACTGCGGCGCCGGATACACCTCGACCTGCGGTTGTGGCGTGGCAGGCGAGTACAGTGTAGCGCCGTAGTCGGGCGCCGGCGGCTGATTGCCGATGGCGTAACCGACCAGACCGCCGACCAGCAGCCCGATCAGCAGTTTTTCCTGATCATCGTCGTCGTCGTGATTCTTGTAGTGGCCCCTGTAACCGCGCGGATAGCCCCGGTAATAGCCCTTCGAGTAACTCTTGCCCTTGTGGCTGTGGTGGCGGTCGTAGTGGTGACCGCGGTTATGACTGTGCTGCTGGCCACGGTGGCCGTGACGGTCACCGTCAGCCCAGGCGCCGGCCGATCCGGCCAGGGTAGTCGCCAGTATGGCAGCGGCAACAGAACTGGTCTTGAAGATGCGGTTCATGGATGTTCCCTCTTTTTCGGTTTCCGTAGCCGATTAACGGTGCCACCGTAAAAGGGGTGACAGGTCAGCGCCGGTTGTACTGCCCCGTTCCGGCGACGCACGGAAAAGACAATAAAAACAATGCTATGAAAAATTGCACCAAAGAACTTTTGCGCTGCGTCGGTTTCTTTCTATGCTTAGCTAAACCCGCCAACCCGAATCAGCCATGGAGGTGGTCTGTTATGCGCACCCGCCCAGCGACTCCCGGTTTCCTGCTTCTCCTGCTGCTCATGACATCGGTCCATGGGCAGCCGCAGTGGCCCGGCGACGTGCCGGGCAGGCAGCTCGGAGTGCTGGTCGAGGAGCTCCGGCTGGAGCGGCTGGATGCGCTGGAGCTGCCCTACGGGGTGCTCATAACGCGTGTGTTCCCCGCCAGCCCGGCGCAGGCTGGCGGCTTGCGCGCCGACGACATCATTGTGGAAGTTGCCGGCCAGCCGGCATTCTCGGTGCCGCGGCTGCGCTGGCTGGTGGCTAAATCGGCACCCCGGGACAATCTCGAGATCACGTATTATCGCAACGGGGCGCGGGCGAGCGCCGCAGTACGACTGGGTTCGCCGGCACCTGGGGTAGCGCCGGCGAAACCGGGCCGCAGTGAACCGGGTTGGACCTCACCCAGCTACCTGGGTGTCGGCCTGCAGCCGCTCACCCCGGGTCTGCGCGAGGCGTTTTCGGTGCCTCCCGCAGTCGGTGTGCTGATCGCAGAGGTGTTCCCGGATACGCCGGCCTCGAAGTCGGGCCTCAGCGCCGGAGACGTCATCGTCAGGATGGACCGTCGCACCATCGGGCAAGTCGCCGACGTACATCGAGTGCTGGACTATTTCGAACCCGGCGAGGAGTTGGTCGTCGAAGTCATTCGCGAGGGAAAAAATCAGCAA
>CBDTYI010000073.1:0-10194 GCA_965364565.1 uncultured Gammaproteobacteria bacterium
CGAGGTGAGCTTGCCGCCGTAGATGCTCAGCACCCGCGGGCAGCGGGCGCGATCCAGATGCAGCAGCGTATCGCGGGAGCGGTGAAATGCGCTCCCCTCGCTGCGCGGCAGGATACGCAGACCGGCAAACGCCTCGATGACGTCGGATGCGTCTGCCCGCTGTTCGAAGTAGTGGTTGCGCACCGCGACCAGGTAGTCGATTTCCTGTTGCAGCGGGCGTACCTGCGCGGGGTCGCCCCGGAACAGCGACTCGGTGGTGCCGATCATGATGTTGCCTCGCCACGGCATGGCAAAGATGGCGCGCCGATCCTCAGGTGCTTCCATGTAATACAGCCCCTGCTGAAGGCTGCCGGGAAGCACGATGTGGGTGCCCTGTACCATCTCGATGTCGAGTTGCGCGGGTGGCGGTTCGACGTGCTGCAGAAGTTCGTTGACCCAGGCGCCGGCCGCGTTCACCAGCACCGCGGTGTGCAGTTCGCCAGTATTATCCCGGTGCCGGTAGCGAACCCGGCAACCGTGCTTGTCGCAGCACGCCTGCACGAAGCTATGCCGGTAACGAATCTCGGCACCCAGCGATACGGCAGAAGCGCACACGGCGCGGGTGAGCGCCGCGTCGTCGGTCTGTGCGTCATAGTAGCGGAACACGGTCTGCAGCCCCGCCGTGCGCAGACCGTCGAGCCGCGCCCACTGCGCGCGCGGCAGCGTTGCGAAGCGCTTGCCTCCCAGCAGCGCATACAGCCCCAGTCCCGCCCGGATCTGCCATGCGCGCCGGTGGGTGTCGGCGTACACCGGGATGAAGAACGGTTTCAGCTCGACCAGGTGCGGAGCGTTGTGCAGCAGGCGTGCGCGCTCCGCCAGGCATTCGCGCACCAGCCGGAACTGGCCGCTCTCCAGATAACGCAGTCCGCCGTGGATCAGCTTCGAGGATTTGCTGGACGTCCCTTGTGCGGGCTGCGCGTATTGCTCCAGCAGCAGGGTGTGGTAACCAGCCGCCGCGGCAGCCTGCGCGACCGCGGCACCATGGATGCCTGCGCCGACAATCAGGACCTCACAATCCATGCCGGCAGGCGCCTCGAGCCAGCGCCGGGTGTGCCAGCATGGCGCCGATATCGGCGGTCTCGATCAGCGCCGCACCGCGCCGGGCCCAGTCCAGGGCCAGCTGCGGCTCCACGATGTCGTACAGCATCCACTGCCAGCTTCCCGGCCACAGCTTCTGCTGCTGGCCGATCTTGTCCTGGTTGCAGATCAGAAATTGCGGCTGCAGTTCCAGGGCCTGTTCCCGGTGGAGCTGATCGTAACGTCGTAACACCCAGCCGGTGGCGATGTTGCTGTTGCGGGCTGCATAATGCAGCGCCTCGCGGCTGTACGATATTACCACGCATTGTGCGTGTGCCGGCTCCAGCAGTTCCAGCAGACCGTCCATCACCCGGGTAAGCCCCCAGTGCTGCAGACTCTCGTGCTTGATTTCAACCATCGCCCGGGCGGCCGGAAACTCCGCCAGCCTGCCGAGCACAGTGTCGAGCAGCGGCGGCGGGAGCGGGGCGAACGCTGCGCCGAAGCGTTCCGGCTCGTGGACGCTGATTCTCTGCGTATCACCGGCGGTGCAGGCGAACAGCGAAACCGGAAGCTTCGCGGTGCGGCTGAAATCGGCATCGTGCAGCAGCACAAAGCGTCCGTCGGCGCACATCTGAATATCGAACTCCAGCCAGCAGGCGCCGGCTCTGAGAGCCGCTTCCAGCCCAAGCCAGGTGTTCTCCGGATAGCGCCGCAGGGATCCGCGGTGTGCGACCAGTTGTGGCAGCGGCTCAGTCACGGTTGCCGCGCTCCATGAATTCGCGCAGTTGTTCCGTGAATCGTTCATAACGGGTTCTCAGTCCGGGGTCGGGCGCCGGCTGGAAACGCTGTTCTTCGGCCGGTGGCCGCCAGTTCTCCGGTCGCCCGGCGGCCAGCCAGGCGATACCACGTGCCGTGGCCTCCCGGTCATCCGCGCGTGCGACCGGACACTGACTCAGGTTGGCCAGCTTCTGGCACAGGGGGGCAATGCGCGACAGTCCGCCGCTGATGCGCAACTGGCGCACCGGTTGCTGGGTGCCAATGCGTTCCAGATTGTGCTGCAGCAGGAACACGATACTCTCCGCCACCGCCGCGGCCCGCTCGGCATCGCTGTACGCGGTATCGCTGTCGCTGAATGCAGGCTGCAGGCCTTCGCGCCACCAGGGTGAGCCGAGTCCGCCCACGCTGTTCATGAACAGCGGCGGGTCCTGCACCTGTTCCAGCCAGGCGGCGAGTCGTGTTTCCGGATGACCGATATGCCAGCGCTTTTCCAGCCACTGCAGCGCGTTACCGGCGCCATTCACCGTTCCCTCGGCCACATAGCTGCATGCCTGACTGTCGCTGTAGACAATGCTGGACAGCAATTCCGGGACATCGGCTTCGGCCGGTTGGGCTGCCAGCACAAAGCCGCCGCTGCCCAGGTTGACCAGGGCCACGTCCGGGTCCGGGGCCCCGTATGCAAACCAGGCTGCGTTTTGGTCGCCGGCCAGCGCCGTAACCGGTACCGCGCCATCCCGCAGGCTGCCGTAAACGGACTTCACGGGCTGGCAGACCGGTAGGCGGTCGAGCGGAACGTCAAACCAGTCGCTGAGGGTCGGTGACCAGGCGAGCGCGTGGATATCGAACAGCTGCATGCGCTGGGCATTGCTGTGATCGGTCGCGAACACAGCTTCCTGGGTCAGTCGCTCGAGCAGGAAACTGCTCAGCGGACCCAGATGGATGTCCGGATCGTTGCCGGTCAGCTGGTGCAGCCAGTGCAGTTTGGTGGCACCGTAGTGCGCCGACAGCGGCAGGCCCGAGATTCTTCTGATTATCTCGGCGCTGCCGCGCAGTGCGCTCAGCTGCGGCGCGCCGCGCGTATCCTGCCAGTTGATCGCTGCCGATGCCGGAGCGCCTTCGCGCTGCCAGGCGAGTACCGTGGAGCGCTGCGTGGCGATACCGCAACAGCGCAGCGCGTTGCGTTGGCGTGCCCCGAGTTGTTGCAGCGTTGCGTCTATCGCCTGCTCCACAGAGTCTGCAATCTGTTCGGCATCCTGTTCCGCACGGTTCGGGTGCGGGCGGACCAGATCGATCGGACACAGCTGGCGCGCCACGATCCGGCCTTGTGCGTCGAACACCACCGCGCGGCTGGCGTGGGTACCCTGATCGACGGCGAGTACGTAGTCCATGCACGCAAAGATAGTCGCTAAAGCTTGCGGTCAACAAGGGGCGGGAGTAAAAAGTGGAGCAGCACACGTTACTACCGTTTCCGCATCGGATACAGAGCATGGCAGAGTCGTTTGAATTACATCCGCGGCTGGCGGCTGATTGCATTCTGGTCGGTCGCCTGCCACTCAGTCTGCTGCTGCTGTTCAATGACGCGCGCTACCCCTGGTTTATTCTGGTACCGCAGCGTCCCGCGGTGCGTGAGATTTTCCAGTTGTCGGAGCCGGATCAGCAGCGCCTGTGGCGCGAATCGGCCGCACTGGCGCGCAACCTGATGCACAGCTTTCACGCTGACAAGATCAATATTGGCGCACTTGGCAACCTGGTGCCGCAGCTGCACCTGCACCATGTCGCGCGCTTTACCACCGATCCGGCCTGGCCCGGACCGGTGTGGGGGCACAGTGCAGCGGAGCCTTATGAAAAGCACGGTATCACTGAACGGGTGGGTATGGCTTGCGACTGGTTCGGCAAAGAGTTGCGGGTATAACCGGTCGCCGCAGTCGCGGATATGCCTGCCGAAAGGAATCTATTGTTACCCGGGTTGTCCGCTCGCGGTGGAGGCCGCGCGGTGAAAAGAATACGTGCTATGCTTTGCGCAGGGGACGGTTCCCCGAATAAGTTTAATGTCTTGAACCGAGGAGGATTGAATCATGGCCGCAGGAGAGAAACAGGCATCTGGCGGAGCTGAGCAATGGGGGCAGACGCAAGCGCAGGATGCCGCAGCCAAAGATCCCGATTTTCCGCACGCGCCGGAAGGCTGGTCGCGGGCTGTCGCTGAAAAGATAGCGCAGGAAGACGGACTGGCACTGACCAGCGACCACTGGGAAGTGTTCGATGCCCTGCAGGAGTTCTGCAATCGCCACGAGTGCAGCAAGTTCAGCACCCGCGAACTGCACGATGCGCTGGACGAGAGATTTCATCCCAAGGGTGGATACAAGTACCTGTTCGGGCTGTTCCCCAAGGGGCCGATCGCCCAGGGTTGTCGCATGGCCGGACTGGAGCCCCCGCGCGGCGCTGTCGATAAAGGCTTTGGCAGCGTTGTCTGACACCTGGCGGACGTTGCTGTTCCTGCGCGGCCGCTGTTCCAGATAATCCACCTGGTCCGACCTGGGACCCGGCAGAGTGCCGGGCCCCGGGCCGGCTGAACCGATGGGGGCGACCCGGGTCTGAACCCGGCCCATTACCATTTTTTCCGCCCCGCTGCGCGCCGGCCGGGAGTCGAGGTGCTGCGCTGACCGGCTCCACCGCGAGCTGGACTGGCTCAACCGGTGACCCGAAGCATAGAGCGCCCGCACCGCAATGGCGTATCCGCCTGTTCCATTATTCGTTTTGAATCTGTTGTCGTATCAACCACAATACGCTGCGTTCATCCTCACGAGGTAGTGTGTTGTGCGACTCTATCGCCCGAAATCGATACGCCGCCTGCTCCTGACCGGTTTTGCGTTGGTGGTAGTGCCGCTGATGGCGGCTCTGGTCTATGCGACCTACGCCGTCGACCTGCTGGTTGCCCAGGGGCAGCACGCCCTGTTTGCAACCGTACGCGCGACCCAGAGCAGCCAGTTGCTGGCCGAGGCGATCACCGACATGGAGCGCAACGCGCGCCAGTATAACGTGTTGGGGCAGGAAGCCCTGCTGGCGGTCTATCAGGAAAATCATCAGAAGTTCACGGATACCGCCAAACGTCTCTCCGACTTGCGCCTGTCGGAATTGCAGCGCCAGCGGCTGAGTATGATCGTGGAGGTCGAGGCCGGCATTCACAAAACCATGACCTCGTTCCCGCACGGGGCACCGGAAATTGCCAGCGCCATGGAAGGGTTTGCCGGTCTGGCGCGCGACGCGCGCAAAATGCAGGTGGATAACCGCCAGCTGGTGGAGGGCGAAGTCGCGCAGCTGGAGGCCAAAGGTGCGGCGGTGCAGCGTGGCCTGGTTGTCCAGGCGATGGCCCTGGTGCCCGGTGCGCTGATCCTGTCGGCGATCTTCACTTTCCTGATTACGCGCCCGATACGCCAGATGGACAAGGCTATCCGGCGCCTCGGCGACGGAGATTTTTCTCAGTCGGCCCAGATTGTCGGCCCCACGGACCTGGAACAGCTCGGTGAGCGGCTGGACTGGATGCGTACCCGGCTGCTGGAGGTCGAGCAGGACAAGAACCGTTTCCTGCACCACATCTCCCACGAACTCAAAACGCCTTTGACCGCGGTCCGGGAGGGCGCGGAACTCCTGACCGAGGAAGTTGTCGGACATTTAAATTCACAACAACGTGAAATTGTTGCGATTTTGCGGGGCAACAGCCTGCAGTTGCAGAAACTGATAGAAAATCTGCTGGATTTCAATATTGCCAGTTCGCGCGCCTCCCAGCTCAAAGTGGAGCCGGTCGACCTGGCGCGTGTCATTGAGTCCGTGCTCGCTCATCACAAAGTAGCCACCATGGCACGGCAACTGGTGCTGGATGTATCCCTGCAGCCTGTGGCTCTCGCGGGTGACCGCAACAAGCTCAAAACACTGATCGATAACCTTGTCTCAAATGCCATAAAGTTTTCTCCCCCCGAGGGTCGCCTGCGGGTGCGGCTGCAAAAGCGCGGGGAGCAGGCCCTGATCGAGGTGGCGGACTCCGGCCCGGGAATCCCGCCCGCCGAGCGGCGCCGGATTTTTGATGCCTTTTACCAGGGGTCCTCATCGGCGACCGGACATGTGCGCGGCACCGGGCTGGGCCTGTCGATTGCGCGCGAATATGCGCAGGCGCATGGCGGCTACATCGAGGTTATTGACAGCGAGGATCGCGGCGCCTGCCTGCGGGTCGTGCTGCCGCTCAAGTTGTCGGAGGCAAGGCGTGCCTAGGTTATTGGGATTATTGCTGTTTGTTGGCCTGGCCGCGTGCCAGCCGGTGACTGTCCAGCGCAGCGACGAGGGGCACGTGCCGGTAACCGTGCGGGTGGACGATGCCGCCTACTGGCTGGAAGAGTGGTATCGGGTCAAGGACTTGCCGGAAGCTCAGCTGATGGAAATAGTCGCGAGCCGCCGACAGGAATTCGACCAGTTACCGGGGCCGCGCAACCGCTTGCGACTCGCGCTGTTACTCGCGGAAGGCCCGGCGCCGGTGCGCGATCAGCTGCAGGCCCAGCGCCTGCTGAGGGGGCTCGACCCGGCCGAGGCCAGCGCCAGCGCCAAGGCCTTGGCGGCGTTGCTGGATCAGGTGATCGCCGAGCAGCGCTGGTCAGTAGACAAAATCGCCGAGCAAAAGACTACAATAGAAGAAAACGCCGCCCGTATCGAAGAGTTGGAACGCCAGTTGCAAGAGCTCACTGATATCGAGCAGAGTATTCAGCAACGCAACTGATCCCAGGGTCAGAAGGAGTAAGAATGAGCGCCTGTCGTTATCGGGTATTGGTGGTGGACGATGATCCAGCCTTGCTACGGCTGCTGTCGATGCGTCTGTCGGCGGCCGGCTATGAGGTGGCTGCCGTGGAAAGCGGCGAGAAGGCCATAGCCCAGGTCCCGATTTTTCAACCTCACTTGGTAATCACGGACTTACGCATGGACGGAATGGACGGCATGGCGCTGTTCGACCTGATCCACCGGCGTACTCCGGCGCTCCCGGTGATCATTCTGACGGCCCACGGCTCGATTCCGGATGCGGTCGATGCAACCAGTCGCGGTGTGTTCGGCTACCTGACCAAACCGTTCGATAGCAAGGATCTCCTCGAGCAGGTCACCCGTGCTTTGCGGGTCACCGGCGAGCAGCAGCTGCCCCGCGAAGAGGAAGACGTCGCAGAATGGCGTCAGGGGATAGTGACGCGCAGCCCCTTGATGGAGGACCTGCTCGGCCAGGCCCGGCTGGTGGCGTCCAGCGAAGCCAGCGTGTTCATCCACGGGCAGAGTGGAACCGGCAAGGAGCTGCTGGCGCGTGCGATTCATAATGCCAGCCCACGCGCCCAGGGCGAGTTCGTCGCGGTCAACTGCAGCGCCATCCCCGAGTCGCTGTTCGAATCCGAGTTTTTCGGCCATACCAAAGGCTCGTTCACCGGTGCCATGCGCGATCACAAGGGTCTGTTCCAGGCCGCGGAAGGCGGCACGCTGTTCCTCGACGAGATCGGTGATATGCCGATGAGCTTCCAGGTCAAGCTGTTACGCGCCATTCAGGAGCGCAGTGTCCGCCCGGTGGGGGCGACCCGCCCGGTGCCGGTCGACGTGCGCATCATTTCCGCCACCCATCGCGACCTGGACGAACTGCGCAAGAGCGGGGAGTTCCGCGAAGATCTCTACTACCGGCTGAATGTGGTCACCCTGGATATTCCGTCCCTGAGCGAACGGCGCGAGGACATTCCGCTGCTGGCAAACCATTTTCTGCGCACCCTGAACGACGCAGAGAAGAAGGGGGTAAAGGGTTTTGCGCCGGATGCCATGGAGGTGCTGCTTTCCGCGCCGTGGCCCGGCAATGTGCGCCAGTTGTATAACGTGGTCGAACAGGCGGTGGCGTTCACAACCACTTCGCTGATACCCGCCAGCCTGGTCCAGCGTGCACTGCGCGATGAGGCGGAAGGTGAAATGCCCGCGTTTGCCGATGCAAGGTCGCGCTTCGAGCGTGAATACCTGACCCAGTTGCTGCAGATCACCAACGGCAACGTGAGTCAGGCTGCGCGCATCGCCAAGCGCAATCGCACCGAATTCTACAAATTGCTGCACAAGCACCATTTGAATCCCTCCCAGTTCAAGGGCGCGCGCGCGTCCTGAAACTCCTTTTGCTCGCTCTCCTGGTGTCGCCGTATGGCGACACAATAAGGACCTGTTGCACATGAGATTCGGGGAAATCGCCTCAATTACGTCGCCGGATGACGACGTTTTTACTGAGTCACGAATTGCGGCTGTCTGTACTGCGTGAGGAAAAACGCAGTAGAACCGTGCAGTTGTTTCCCGCATGCCACGCCTGGCACAGGCTTTGCTGCACTCCCACCAGCATGGAGCCGGAGGATAGCAATGGAACGTGCCCACCTGTTCGGGTTGCTTTGCCTGCTGAGCGCGCCGCTCAACGCCGAGTCGGTTACGTCGTTCGCGTCGGTCGACGCCGCGGGGTTCGCGCCATTTGGCGGACTCGACAGCGATCGTAACGGCTATGTGAGCCGCGTCGAGGCCAGGATCGCAACCGGACTCCACGACGTGTTCGATTCAGCGGACGCCAATGATGACGGCCTGCTGGATCGCAACGAATACAGCTCGGCGCGTTCCGCGGTGGAGGTGCGCCAGTAGCGGCTGCGGCGCGGCGTCTCGCAGCGAGCGGAGTGTGAAACCGGATTCTCTTGTACTTACTCCCACCCATGGGATCTTGCGCGGCCACCTCCGGCCGCGTTTTTTTTGTGATTGCATGCTATTCGGATGCAAACCGCGGCGGGCATGGGTAAGCTATGCGGTCGATCCGACGAGCACAGCTTTTCGGTGTTATCGAGGGCGATTGAACGTCGTACGGCTTTGCCGTAGCTGAGTGAGGGAACAGGGCTTGTCGCAGTTCGTTTGGCCGGTGCGCGTCTACTACGAGGATACAGACAGCGGCGGCGTGGTGTACTATGCGAATTACCTCAAATTCATGGAGCGGGCACGTACCGAGTGTCTGCGCACGATGGGATTCGAACAGGACAAGCTGCGCCAGGAACAGGGTGTTCTGTTCGCCGTGCACTCGCTCCAGGTCGACTTCAGACGGCCCGCGCTGTTCAATGACGCGCTCGAGGTGAGCGCGGAGATTCGCTCACAGCGACGTGCCAGCCTGACCTTCTTTCAGGAAATCCGGCGCCGCGGAGCGACCGACGTGCTTTGCTGTGGTCACATCCGTGTCGCTTGTGTTGACGCCCATTCCTTCAAACCGGTACCTATTCCAGAATCTGTCCGCTCGGAGTTGACGAATGTCTGCTGATTTATCCTTTTTTAGCCTGATCGCGGGAGCCAGTGTGGTCGTGCAGCTGGTGATGTTGCTGCTGCTGACGGTTTCGGTGTTGTCCTGGGCGATGATTTTCCGCAAGCGCAGCGCCCTGCACCAGGCCCGCACAGACGCCGACCGCTTCGAGGAGCGCTTCTGGTCGGGCGGCGATCTGTATTCGCTGTACAACCAGATCTCACCGCGCAGCGAAAATCTGCGCGGACTGGCGAATATCTTCGTGGCCGGTTTTCAGGAATTCACGCGCCTGCGCAAAAAGGCCGGCGCCGATCCGACCTCGGTGGTCGAGGGTGCGCAGCGGTCCATGCGGGTGTCGCTGTCACGGGAGATGGATGATCTGGAAACTCACTTGTCGTTTCTCGCTACGGTCGGTTCGACCAGTCCGTACGTCGGTCTGTTCGGTACCGTATGGGGCATCATGAATGCCTTTCGCGGCCTGGCGAACGTTCAGCAGGCGACGCTGGCCATGGTGGCGCCGGGTATTGCAGAGGCATTGATCGCCACCGCCATGGGGCTGTTCGCAGCGATTCCCGCCGTGATTGCCTACAACCGGTATTCCAATGACGTGGAGCGGCTGGAGAACCGCTACGACAACTTCCTCGAGGAGTTTTCCAGCATCCTGCACCGTCAGGCCCACGATTAGAAGCGCTTCGCCATGGCTAGACAACGCGCCCGAAAACGTCCCATGTCCGAGATCAATGTGGTGCCCTACATTGATGTCATGCTGGTCATGCTGGTGATCTTCATGATCACCGCGCCGCTGCTCAACCAGGGTATTGATGTGCAACTGCCGCACACCGATGCCGAACCCATGACCGGTGACCAGCAGGATCCGGTGGTCCTGACGGTTGATGCCGAGGGGCGCTATTTCCTCAATATCGGCGGTGACCCTGAACAGCCCATCGATGCCGAAACACTAATGACGCGCACCGCCGCGGTGCTACGCAACCGGCCCAAGGTGACGGTGCTGGTGCGCGGTGACGCGAGCGTGGACTACGGGCTGGTAGTCAATG
>CBDTYI010000074.1:0-10186 GCA_965364565.1 uncultured Gammaproteobacteria bacterium
CGCCGGCAGGGCATCGAATCGGTAGGCCAGTCGCAGCGGCCACAGGGAACGCGGTGCCTGGTTGCGATTGAGGGCGCTGCGCAGCAGGTTGCGCGCCACCCCCAGGCGCAGCTTCGCATTGATCCATGACACCTCGACAGGGCGGATGCGCCGCAGCGCCCGGACGATACCGCGCGCCTGGTTGTAATGGCCGGGCTGGCCGTCGGACAGCACCCAGACATTCAGCGGCCGCTCAGCCATGCAGCACCTTCCGGTATACCGCTTCGGTACGCTGCACCATGGTCGCCAGGCTGAGCTCCTCATGCGCCCGGTCCCATACCGCGTTGAAATCCGTCTGCAGACGCGCGGGATCGGACAACGCCGCAGCGTCTTCGATCGGGACCAGCCAGGGTTGCGGGAGCACGTCGACGGCACCGGGAACCCGGGTCGCGACGACCGGCAGGCGGTGGTGCAGTGCCTCCAGCAGCACGTAGGGAAAACCTTCACGGCGCGATGGCAGCACCAGCAGATCGGCGGCTTCCATCAACACGTCGATGTCATCGCGCTGCCCCAGCAGCCTCACGCTGTCCTGCAGTCGATAGTCGCGGATCAGGCCTTCCAGCTGGCCGCGCTGCGGCCCTTCGCCGGCGACCCACAGCTGCGCCGGAACAGCGTGCCAGGCGGCCAGCAACACATCGAAGCCCTTGGCTGCCACCAGGCGACCCGCCGCCAGCACCAGCGGTTGACCGGCGAGCGGCGCCTTGATGGCTGCCACGCACTCCGCGTCCACGGGTGCCGGTGGCGCGATGCCATTGGGAATCACGCTCACATCGCGTCCCGGCAGAGAGTCGGCCAGCGACTGGCTGACGGCGATCACGGCATCGCAGCGCCGGAACATTCGCACTCGCGACTTTCGGTTGTGCAGGGTGGCGACGAGGGACGACGACAGCAACGGCTTCAACAGCGCCAGCATGGCGGTGGCCTTGTTGGCGTGGCAGTGAACGATATCCGGCGCGGCGCGGCGCAGGGCGCGGTACAACATCAGCAGCAGGCGGGGATTGAAGCGCCCACCTGCGAGATCCAGAGGGACGAAGCGCACACGCCCGTCCAGAGCCTGCGCGTGCATGGGATGGGCGATGGCGGTGACCTGGTGCCATTCGCACAGCGCGTTGCACAACTCGATGAAGTGACGCTCCAGGCCGCCGCTCTCGGCGCCCGCCAGCACCTGGCATATGGCCCGCCGCGGCTGCATCGCTCAGCAGCCGCGCCGGCCGGCGCGCATGCGCAGCAGAAAGGCCAGCCAGTTGTCCTTGCCGCTGATCTTGACGCGACGCAGTTCCAGAGGGTTCCACAGCGCCGGGTTGTCGATGCCCTCGCGGGCGGTGACGGCGTTGCGGTAGCCCGCCTGCTGTACCAGCGCGACCTGCCCGGGCCGGTACAGCCCGAAGGGATAGGCGAAACTGCTCACCGGCCGGCCGAAGCGCCGTTCCAGCTCCCGTTTCGACTCTACCAGTTCGCGTAGCACCGCCGCTGCGCCGAGGCGCTCGAAGTTGGCGTGGGTCAGGCTGTGCGAACCCAGTTCGATACAGCCGGAGTCCAGCAGTTCACGCACCTGCGCGTCACTGAGCTTTGGCTCCTGGCCCAGTTCGCCCTGGTCGTGATGCGCCTTGCGCTCGGTGGACCAGTCGCGCCCGAACCGGTCCACCACCAGGTACAGGGTGGCCTTGCAGCGGTATTTCTTCAGCAACGGCAGGGCGTGATGCAGGTTGTCGGCGTAGCCGTCGTCGAAGGTGATGGCGAAAGCCTTGGCCGGCAGAGTCCCGGCCTGCTGCACCAGTTCGCTCACCGTGAAACTCTTCCAGCCCTGTTCGCTCAGCCAGCGCAGCTGCCGCTCGAACATCTGCGGCGCAACGCGCAGCCCGTTGAAGCGCGCCCCGGGGCGCGCATCGGCGATCATGTGGTACATCAGGATGCGCGGGAAACGCCGGTCGACGGTCGGGCGCCACCACGCGTAGCGCAGAGAAAACCACAGCGCGCCGGCGACCAGCAGCGCGGCCAGGATCATGAACGCGTCAGACCCCGGTACAGCGACAGGGTCTGGTCGATCATGTCCTGCACCGTGGCGAACGGGAAGTGGTCCACTTCCACGGGGAACTCCAGCAGCAGCCGGGTGGCGCGCTCCAGGGCATCGACATCGCGCGGCGTGACCCGACCCTGCGGATAGGCCATGGTCAGCGTTTCGCCGACGCCGCCGTGATCATAGCCCACCACCGGCACACCCAGGCTCAACGCCTCGCGCACCGTGCGCCCGAACGACTCGGGTCTGGCCGACAAGGAAAACACCAGATTGGACACAGCGTAGATATCACGCATATCCATGCGATGGCCGGTAAAGGTGACATGATTCTCCAGACCCAGGTGCTGGACGCTGCGCTGCACCTCACGCAGATAGGCCGCGTGGGCGGGGTCCTCGGCCCCCACGATCAGGCCGTATACCGGCAGTCCTGCAGCCACCAGGCGCGCCAGCAGCTGGAGGAAATCCAGGTGGCCCTTGAGGCGGGTGATGCGCCCGGGAAGGGTGAGCACCTGGCGTTCCAGCAGGAAAGGATGCTCGTGATACCAGCGATTGAGCCAGGAATCCGGGGGGCGGTAGCCGAACGGGTAGACGTTCGGATCGATGCCCCGCTCGATCACGTGCAGGCGAGTGGCATCGGTTTTCGGATAGTTGCGCAGCACATAGTCGCGCGCCGCCTGTGAGACGGCGATCACCGCTTCGCCGCGCGTCATGATGGCGCTGTAGCGGCTCACCGAGTACAAGCCATGCACCGTTGTCACGAAGCGCGGCCGGTCCTGCGGCGGCATGCCGCGCCACGCGCGCCAGGCGACCCAGGCGGGGAAGCGCGAACGGGCATGCAGTATATCGACCCGGTTAGCGCGCAGCAGGCGCCGCAGACGCGGCACCAGCCGCAGGGTCCACAGTGATTTCTTCCCGATCGGCCACTCGATATGCTCGCTGCCCTGGCCGGTCAGACGACTGACCAGCTGTCCGCCAGCGGAAATCACCAGCGAGCGGTGACCGGCCCTGACCAGGCCCGCGCCCAGTTCCAGAGTGCCGCGCTCGACACCGCCGGACTCCAGGGCCGGCAGCAGCTGCAGGACCGTCAGTGGGCGCTCAGCCATCGCTGCCTCACCCAGGCCGCGCAGCGACCTGCCTCATTGAAGGGCCGCTCCGGACCGGCACCGGGGCGCCAGTCACCGGGGCGGCCCAGCCAGCCCCGCTCGACCAGGGAATCCACGGCCGCCGTCACGCGGTTGACTGTGCTGCGTCGGACTTTCAGCGCGCCCACCCTGGCTCCCGAGCTGAACGCCTCGTAGAGCATCGACACGCTGTCCTCGCTGACCCAGATCTCGCCGGCCTCCGCCATGCGCTGCGCCAGCCAGTCGCTGCCGCTGGCGGCAAACGGGACGAACTCGAATTCAGGCCGGCCGGCAAGCCGCCGCGCCAGCGACGCCGGGGTGCGCGGCGAGGTGCCGAGCAGCCAGCGCCGGCACGGGCGCGCCGCCACCAGCTGTTCGAGCTGCTGCAGAATGTCGTCGTCATCCCAGGCAAAATGCCGCGACGGACCACCCAGCAGGACAAGCCCGGTGTCGGCAGCATGCCGGCCGCCAGCCTGAATGGTGTTGAGCACCCCGGCAGTAACCAGCACGTTCGCCGCCCGCGGCGGCGCGTCATGCTCGGGAATCAGGCACAGATCGAACCACGACAAGGGCAGCGAAGGCTTCATACACAGGATAATCCGTCCGCCTCGGCGCCGACGCGCCGCCAGCAGGTGAAAGTGGGTGCGGTGGCCGGCGCCCAGCAGCAGATCTGGCGCCGGCAGGCCGGCTGCGCGCGGGTAGCGGCCGCTCAGCCACCACCACAGGCCGCTGGGACCGGCGTCGACCGGCACAGTAAAGACCTCGACCCGGGCCTGCACCCGCAGAGCCTGGACCAGGCCCAGCGTCTGCACGTCGTGGCCGGGCTTGCCGTCACTGAATCGCCAGACGATGGTAGACACGAGGCCGACGAGCCGTGCCCCGCCCTTCAGTCCTTCAGGACGTAATCAGCGCCGCAATAAGGGCATTTCGCCTTACCGCTGTCCTCGATGGGCAGATACACCCGCGGATGCGAATTCCACAGACTCATGCCATCCAGCGGACAGTGCAGCGGCAGGTCCGCCCGGGTCACTTCGTAGCGGTTTTCGGCATTGGCCTGGATATATTTCTTACCGCCCGCATCGGCGGCAGTGTTGGGGCTGGGCACGGCGATTGCCTCCGGATTCTATTTATAAGCCTGAATGCGCTGTATTTTAGCCACGGAAAGCACGGAAAGCACGGAAATATGCAAAGCAGAGGCTGAAACGATTTTGGCCACGGAAAGCACGGAAAACACGGACATATGAAAAGCGGTCTCCGCGGTTCGCCTGGGTCCGCTGGCCAACCTACACGCTTTTCGAAACCACGTTCCCCATGAAGAAAGAAGAAAGTTTCTTGCTTTTGTCCGTGCTTTCCGTGTTTTCCGTGGCTAAGTTCTTATGTTCTTCGGTGTTTTCCGTGGCTACTAAAAAACGGTTCAATCCACCAGCGTCAGCCACTCCGGGTGATCCTCGCGGCGGCCGTTTACCTGATCGAAGTACAGGGTCTGCAGCTTTTCGGTCACCGGCCCTCGCGAGCCGTTGCCGATCACCCGCTGGTCGACTTCCCGGATCGGCGTGACTTCGGCCGCGGTGCCGGTAAAGAAAGCCTCGTCGGCGACGTACACCTCGTCCCGGGTGATGCGTTTCTCGCGCACCTCCAGGCCTTCCTCGCGCGCCAGCGTCATTATGGTATCGCGGGTCACGCCCTCCAGGGCCGAAGTCAGGTCCGGCGTGTACAGCACACCGTTTCGGATGATAAAAATGTTCTCGCCGCTGCCCTCGGCGACATAGCCTTCGCTGTCCAGCAGCATCGCCTCGTCGTAGCCGCAGGACAACGCTTCATTGAGCGCCAGCATGGAATTCATGTAATTGCCGTTGGCCTTGGCCTTACACATGGTGATATTCACGTGATGGCGGGTGAAGGACGAGGTGCGGATGCGAATTCCGCGTTCCAGATTCTCCTTACCCAGGTAGGCGCCCCACTCCCAGGCCGCGACAATGACGTGCACCTTGAGGTTGTCGGCGCGCAGGCCCATCCCCTCGGAACCGTAAAAACACATCGGGCGCAGGTACGCGGACTGCAGGCCGTTTTCGCGCACCACGGCTATCTGTGCCGCGTTCAGGGCGTCCTTGTCGTAGGGCATGGGCATGCGCAGGATGTGCGCGGAACGGAACAGACGGTCGGTGTGCTCGCGCAGCCGGAAGATCGCGGTACCCTGCTCGGCATCGTAGGCGCGCACGCCTTCGAACACGCCCATGCCGTAGTGCAGAGTATGGGTCAGCACATGGGTCGTCGCCTCACGCCAGGGCACCATTTTCCCGTCGAACCAGATGACGCCGTCACGATCAGCCATCGACATGAAACTTCTCCTTAACCAGGCTATAGATTCTGCATTCTCAACTCTGCATCACCCGCTTCCACAGCGCCGTCACCATCCGGCGCTCGGGTTTCAGCATGTCATCGCCGATCACCGAGGACGCTTCGGCCAGAGTCAGTCGATGGCCGACGGCCCGGTACTGCTGGTAAGCCTCGATCAGCGCCTCGGCGTCGGCGGCCTCGAGCAGCCCGCTCCCGGCCAGCGTTTCCAGCAGACGGATGGTGTCCGTCCAGCGCAGCAATTCGGGGTGTTCGCGGCACCAGCGCAGAACGAGGTATTGGACCATAAATTCAATATCAACGATACCTCCCGGGTCCTGCTTGAGATGAAAGCCGCCGCCCCCGCGGGAGCCCAGCTCGGCACGCATGCGCTCACGCATTTCGCGCACCTCGTCGCGCAGGGTGGCGGGCTCGCGGCTCGCGGCCAGCACCTGTTCGCGCACCTTGGCGAAGCGCCCGGCGAGACCGGCATCCCCCGCCACCACGCGGGCGCGCACCAGCGCCTGGTGCTCCCAGGTCCAGGCTTCGCTGCGCTGGTAGTCGGCAAAGGCATCCAGAGAGCTGACCAGCAGCCCGGAGTTGCCCGAGGGCCGCAGGCGCATATCCACCTCATAGAGGACCCCGGCGGCGGTAAAGGTCTCCAGCATGTGGATGATGCGCTGACCCAGGCGGGTAAGAAACACGCTGTTGTCCACGGGCTTGGCGCCCGCGGTCTTCTGCTCGCTGCCGGCGCTGTCGTGCAGGAACACCAGGTCCAGATCCGATCCGTAGCCGAGTTCGATGCCGCCCAGCTTGCCGTAGCCGACCACAACAAAGGCTACCGGTCGCCGCTTCCCGCCCACCGTGCAGCGAGGTTCACCGTAGCGTCTGACCATCTCTGTCCACACAATCGACAGCACCTGCTCCACCACCACCTCGGCAATGGCGGTCAGGCGGTCGCTCACCACCATCAGCGGAATCGCTTCGGCCACGTCCGCGGCCGCGACGCGCAACACCATGGCGTGCTTGAACTGGCGCAGGCGGTCCATCTGCTGCTCCAGGTCGGCGCTATCGACGTCGCGCAGGCGCCGCGCCAGTTCGCTTTCCAGTTCCTCGCGCTGCAACGGCGCGTACAGGGTGCGCGGATCCAGC
The DNA here is from genome assembly GCA_965364565.1 of uncultured Gammaproteobacteria bacterium. Lineage (GTDB taxonomy): Bacteria > Pseudomonadota > Gammaproteobacteria > DSM-19610 > DSM-19610 > Thiogranum. The sequence continues at coordinate 6,664 of CBDTYI010000074.1, forward strand.
AGCTGATCGAGCAATAACGGGAAACGCGCAATCTGCTGGGCAATCCAGGGGCTGGCGGCGCACAGCTTGACCAGCTGCGCCAGCACCGCGGGGTTTTCCTGCAACAGCACCAGGTAAGTGGTACGCCCGGCGATGTGTTCCAGCACCTGCACCAGACGCCCCAGTACTTCGGCGCCCTGGACCTGACGCCCCGCTTCCACCAGCACCATGGGCACCAGCGCGTCGAAGCGCGCGCGCCCCTGCTGGCCCAGGTAGCGCGGTGCCGTACCCGAGCGCAGCTGCTCGATCCAGCGCCCCGCCTCGGCCACATCATCGAATCCGGCCGCTTCCAGGGCCCGCTCTGCTTCGCGTTCGGAAAGGCGTTTCAGCCACAGTTCGGCGAGCGGATCGGTCCGGTCACCCTGCTGCCCGGCGGGGGCGGCAAACACCTGCTTGAAGTGCGTCTCGACACGCTGGCGGTGCCGGTCCAGAACGGCGCGGAACTGATCCCAGTCGGCACATTTCATGGCCAGAGCCAGCCGCGCGCGGTCCAGTTCCCCCTCGGGAAGGTGGTGGGTCTGCTGGTCGCGAATCGCCTGCAGGCGGTTCTCGACCCGGCGCAGGAACCCGTAGGCCGCGAGCAGATCCGCGACCACCGCTCGCGGCAGCAGCTGCAGCTCGGCCAGCGTGTCCAGCACCTCGATGACGCCGCGCTGGCGCAGACGCAGCTCGCGCCCCCCGCGCACCAGCTGAAAAGCCTGGGCGATGAATTCGATTTCGCGGATGCCGCCGGGACCGAGCTTGATGTTGTCCTGCTGGCCCTTGCGCTCGACTTCGCGCTGGATCTGGGCTTTCAGATCGCGCAGCGACTCGAAGGCGTGGAAATCCAGGTAGCGACGGTAGACAAACGGGCGTAACAGGTCTGTAAGTGCGGAGCGCGAAGCTGCGTCGCCGCCCAGCGGTCGTGCCTTGATCATGGCGTAGCGTTCCCACTCACGCCCCTGTGACTGGTAGTACTCCTCCATCGCCTCGAAACTGCACGCCAGTGCGCCGGCGTTGCCGTACGGGCGCAGCCGCATGTCGACGCGGAACACGAAACCATCGTGATCGGTATCGGACAGGGCATTGATCAGCGCCTGCCCGAGACGGGTGAAATACTGTTCCGGGCTGAGCGCCCCGCGTTGCGGTGCGCTGTCGGCATCCGGATAGGTGAAGATGAGATCGATGTCCGACGAAAAATTGAGCTCGCCGGCGCCGAGCTTACCCATCGCCAGCACCAGCAGCGGCGCCGGCTGCCCGTCCTCGCCCAGGGGCGCCGGGGTTTCAGCGGCCTGCCAGGCCGCGAGCTTCGCGAGCGCGGCCTCGATACAGGCGTCGGCGAGCTCGGAGAGATCCTCCAGGGTTTCCGGCAGCGAAGCCCAGCCCGCCAGGTCGCGCCAGGCGATGCGCAGCATCTCCCGCTGCCGCACACGCCGCAGGACTTTTTTCAGTTCGCGTTCGTCGCGGCAGGCGTCGATACGGGCGGCGACACGCCGCGCCAGCACCTGTGGCCAGGAATCCGCCAGCAGTTCGCCGCAGTCCAGCAGCTCGGCAAGCAGCTGCGGCCGCCGGGTGCAGGTGTCCGCGACAAAATCGCTGCTGGCGAACACCCGGCAGACGCCGGCCTGAAAGGCGGCATCGGCGGGTATCCGCGCCTTGGCGGCACGCGCCGCCTCCAGGTAGCCGAGCCAGCGGTTCGCGGCAGGCTCCTGCAGCAGCAGGGGCAGTTGCGACCATGGAGTTTCGCTGCCCGTTTTTGTTGTTTTACGCGCCATCTGAATAGCTTACCGCGAAATAGCCACCGCCGCAGCCGCCGCAGCGGGGCTGCCCGGCGGCCCTGAACCGGGCTTCCGGCCCCTGTTTCAGGTTATACTCCCACGGAATAAACGGACCCCAGATCCGTCTTCCACCAAAAGGATGTCGTGACTATGAGCGTGATATCGAAGTTCTGCCAGACCCAGCAGTTTAGACGTACGCTGGCCGAATACCGCGAAAACCTGTACCGGATCGCCTATTCCTGGTGCCACAACCCGGCGCTGGCGGATGACCTGGTCCAGGAGACCCTGGCCAAAGCGCTGAAGAACAGTAGCCAGCTGCGCGATCAGCAGACCATCAGGGCCTGGTTGTATCGCATTCTCAGCAACTGCTGGCGTGATCATTTCCGCCGCAGCCGCGAGACGGTCGATGTCGACGACATCATCCTGATCGAATCGCAGACGCCGGACCTGCAACACGACCGGCAGCAGATCGTCAACCGGGTGCGCAACGCCATCGCGCGCCTGCCGATGGGACAGCGACAGGTGATCTCGCTGGTCGACCTGGAGGGTTGTTCCTACATCGAGGTGGCCCAGATTCTGGATATCCCCATCGGCACCGTGATGAGCCGCCTGTCGCGCGCCAGGAAGGCGCTCAAGGATCAGCTGCTGGAAGCCGAGGTACAGGGCTGCCAGAAGGTACGCCATTTAAGGGCTGCAAAATGAGTAACAACCGAATCTCCGAAGAGCGCCTCAACGCCTTCATCGACGATGAGCTGGACGCAGCGGAAAAGAGTGAAGTTTTCGAAGCGCTCAGCGACGATGGCGGCCTCAGTCAGCAGGCCTGCGAGCTGCGACAGCTGAGCGAGCTGGTGCGCCACGCCTACGAGAAACCACCCGCGATCGACACCTACCGCGGGGCGGAGCCACGCCGGGGCGGGCCCTGGGGACGGGCCGCGGCGGCGTCTGTGGTGCTGGCGCTGGGCGTTGCGCTGGGATGGGTCGCCCATCAGCAGCCGGACTCGGCGGCCACCGCCCCCGAGCTGCATGCCATGTACTGGGACGAGCACCGGGCGTTTCAGAATACCGATCTCCACACGGTCGCCGACCAGCAGGGATCCAAGCGCATCATCGTGCACTTGAACACTTCCAGCGTCGACAAGTTCGAGAAGGCGCTGGCAACCGCCGAGCAGCTGCTCAAAACCTACGGCGACTCCAGCCAGGACAGCGAAATCGAAGTCGTGGCGAACGCCAGCGCCATCCGCATGCTGCGCACCGGTTACTCACCCTATTCAGATCGTGTCCGCCAGCTGCAGGAACGTTATTTCAATCTGACTTTCCTGGCCTGCAAAGACGCCATCGATCACATCCGCGAGCTGGAAGGGCCCGAGAGCGACGTAAGCCTGCTGCCCGATGTGGAAACCACCCCGTCGGCCCTGGAGCACATCCTGGAACGCCTCAGCGAAGGCTGGGTGTATATCAACGTCTGATCTGACGCCTGTCGCTGCGACGCGCGCCTGATTCACATCGAGGACACAGAGGACACAGAGTTTTCCGATCTTAAACCCGTCAATTGTGTTCTTAAAGTGTGGTGAGTATTTGCTGTCGCCACGATTCAGCCAAATAAGGGCGATTTGAGACCCACAATCCGGTCCCGGCGCCGCGCGACTTCACAGCAACGCTCGCAAATCACACCAGGGATTTCGAGGCACCTTTCATAGAGTCCTTCTTAGCGTCCTCCGCGCCCTCGA
>CBDTYI010000075.1:0-10138 GCA_965364565.1 uncultured Gammaproteobacteria bacterium
TCACCGGACACGGTGTCTTCTGCTGCCTGTCGCCACGCGGCGTCACGGCGGCAGCGCTGGCTGCTGTGGGGCGTCGCGCTGGCGCGCCGAGCGGGCTGATGCGTACGGCAGACAGGGCGCTTTACGCAGCCAGGGTCAACGGTCGCAACCGCATGCTGGTGCACAGCGGTTGCCACCCGGCGACAGCATCGAATGGCACCGGTCGGCCAGCGGCATTGATCGAAGGACGGTTCGGTCGCAGTCTGTAATACGCGCAGTATTTGCCGTAGACTGCCCGCTCACTGGAGCGAGACGGACTGGCCGATGATCAGGACTGCGTTGTTGATTCCCTCTGTTGCACTGGCCTTGTTGCTGACCGGCTGCGCCGCAGCCGTGGTCGGCGGTGCCGCCGCGGGCGGTTACTACGTCGCCAAGAGCGATAGAACCGCGGCTGAAATCGCCAGCGATACAGCAATCACCTCCACCATCAACTCGCGCTACGTCAAGGATGACCTGGTAAGTGCCTTTGACGTCAACGTCGACACCAACCGGGGCATCGTCACCCTGTACGGCAATGTGCCCAGCCAGCGGGCTGCCCAGCGCGCGGTGGAACTGGCGCGCACTGTCAAGGGCGTGCACCGCGTGCAGTCAAAACTCACGGTTGTGTCCAGATAGGCTGACGGAACAGCGCGCGATGTGTGGAATCTGTGGTGAACTGCGTGTCGACGGCGGGCCGCACGATGGCGGCGCGCTGGGTCCGATGCTGGCGAAGCTGGAGCGGCGCGGCCCCGATCATGAGGGGCGCTGGGTGCGCGGCGCCATTGCGCTCGGACACCGCCGCCTGTCGGTCATCGATTTGTCGGATGCCTCCAACCAGCCGTGGGTCGACGAGGCGCTGGGGCTGGCGCTGGTGTTCAATGGCGCCATCTACAATTACAAGGAACTGCGTGCCGAGCTGAAACAGCAGGGCTATGGTTTCGTCAGCGACGGCGATACCGAAGTGGTGCTGAAAGCCTATGCGGCCTGGGGTGAAGCATTTGTCAGCCGGCTGCACGGTATGTTCGCCATCGCCCTCTGGGACGCCGGGCAACGCCAGCTGGTAGTGGCACGCGACCGCTTCGGTATCAAGCCGCTCTACTACAGCCAGACCCGCGACCGTTTCCGCTTCGCCTCCAGCTCCCAGGCGCTGCTGGCGGCGGGTGATGTCGACACCGGCATCGACAGCGTCGCCCTGCATCATCATTTCACTCTGCACGCCGTGGTGCCGGCCCCGCGCACCCTGTTGCGTGGGGTGCGCAAGCTTCCGCCGGCGCACGTCATGGTCGTGAACGAAACCGGCCACGATCGCGTCTTCCCCTACTGGCAGCTGGACGCGGCTTCACCCGCCGCGCCGCGCAGCGAAAACGAGTGGCTGGAAGCGACCCGAGCCGCCCTGGTCAAGGCGGTGCAGCGGCGCCGCGTCATCGCGGACGTACCGGTCGGTGTCCTGCTCTCGGGCGGCCTGGACAGCAGTCTGCTGGTGGCGCTGCTGGCTGAACACGGTGGCAGCGATCTGCTGACTTTCTCGGTCGGCTTCGAGGACCATCCGGACGAGCGCGGCAGCGAGTTCGAATTTTCCGACGCGGTTGCCGAGCGCTACGGGACCCGGCATCACAAGATCCACGTGCCGAATCACGAAGTGCTGGATCGTCTGCCCGAGGCCATCGACCACATGGCCGAGCCCATGGTCGGGCAGGATGCGGTGGCCTTCTACCTGCTCTCCGAGCGGGTGTCGCGGCACGTGAAGGTAGTGCAGAGCGGGCAGGGCGCGGACGAAGTGTTCGCGGGCTATTTCTGGTATCCGCACATGCACCAGGCCCGGGGCACGCACCTGGAACGCTTCGCGCCCTTCTATTTTGACCGGGACCACGACGAGTATCTGGCCATGGTGAGCGAGCAGTACGGCGGCCCGGACTACACCGCGGCCCTGGTCGAGGACCGGCTTGCGGCGGTCAACAGCGACCAGTATCTGAACCGCGTGCTGCATCTGGATGTCACCACGCTGATTGTCGACGATCCGGTCAAACGGGTCGATAACATGACCATGGCCTGGGGCCTGGAGGCGCGGGTGCCGTTCCTCGATCACGAGCTGGTGCAAACCGTGATCGGGATGCCGGCGGAACTGAAACTGCGCCAGCAGGGTAAATACCCGCTCAAGGAAATCGCCCGTGGCCTGTTGCCCGACGCTGTCATCGACCGGCCCAAGGCGGCCTTTCCGGTTCCGGCGCTCAAGTATGTGCGGGGCGAATTCCTCGCCTTCATGCGCGACATCCTGCACAGCAGGGCCTGCCGGGAGCGCGGCATCTATCGCGAAGCTTATGTGCGCGCCCTGCTCGCCGATCCGGAGCACCAGTTCACGCGTCTGCAGGGCAGTAAACTTTGGCACCTGGCGGCGCTCGAGTTCTGGCTGCAGCGTAACGTGGACTCCGCCGGCGCTGCCGCGCCTTGACAGTAACCCTTTGCATAACCTGTTTTTGTTGTCCGGATAGCTAGGTACACTGCAACTATCCGGTAAAATGCACTGCTTTGAGAGGTAGAGACCTATGGACGTGATGGAGCGAATCAAACAGGCTGTCGACAGCAATCCCGTGGTGATTTTTATGAAGGGTACACCGCAGATGCCTATGTGCGGCTATTCCAGCCGGACCGCCCAGGTGCTGCAGGCCTGTGGCGTGGAGTTCGCCCACGTCAACGTGCTGGCGGACCCGGAAATCTTCGCCAACCTGCCTCGCTTTGCCAACTGGCCGACCTTTCCGCAGGTCTACGTCAACGGTGAGCTGATCGGTGGCCACGACATAACGGTTGAAATGTTTCAGAAGGGCGAGCTGAAACCGCTGCTGGAGCAGGCGGTGCAGAAGGCATCCTGACGCCGCAGCTGGCATTGCCGGTAACGCACAAGGCAGAGCGCTTGCTCTGCCTTTTTTGTGCCGCAGCGGAATCAGTTGCCGGTAAAAAGGCGTGCGTTGATCAGAAAGTGTACCCAGATACTGGCCGCATAGCCCAGGGCGATGGCCCAGCTCCATTTCAGGTGCGAGAAGAAGGTGTAGATGCCGCGCGCCTGCCCCATCACCGCCACGCCGGCGGCGGAACCGATCGATAACAGCGATCCGCCGACGCCCGCGGTCAGCGTCACCAGCAGCCACTGTCCGTGGTCCATGGCGGGCTCCATCGCCAGCACGGCGAACATGACCGGAATGTTGTCCACGATTGCCGACAGAACGCCGACCAGGATGTTGGCCTGGGTCGCCCCCAGATCCACGTACATGAGCTGGGAAGTGACCGCGAGATAGCCGAGGGTCCCCAGCCCGCCCACGCACAGAATGATGCCGTAGAAGAACATCAGCGTATCCCATTCGGCGCGCTTCATGCTGATGAAGATATCGAACGGTTTATGGCGTGGTTTGTAGCCTTGCTCGATGAGCTTGCGCGCACCCTCGTCGCTTTCGGCGAGAAACTCGGGGCCGTTGATATACGGCGCCTTGCCGGTGATTTCATCGCGGCGCAGGAAATAGCCGTACACCTTCAGCAGCCCCAGCCCGGTCATCATGCCCAGCACCGGTGGCAGATGCAGGAAGTTGTGCGCCGACACTGCCATGGTGATGGTCATGATGAACATACCGACCACCACCCAGGCGCCCTGGCGCAGCTTGCCCTGCGCCGTGACCTGCGCCGGCGGGGTGTTGGGTACCGTCAGGCTCATGATGATGGCCGGCACCAGCCAGTTGACCACCGAGGGGATGAACAGGGCGAAGAACTCTTCGAACCTCACTATGCCCTTCTGCCATACCATCAGGGTGGTGATGTCGCCGAACGGGCTGAAGGCCCCGCCCGCGTTGGCGGCAACCACGATGTTGATACAGGCCACGGCGATGAAGGCATAGTTGCTGCCGCCCACCGCCGTGACCACGGTTGCCATCAGCAGGGCCGTGGTGAGGTTGTCTGCGAGCGGCGAAATACAGAACGCCAGCAGCCCGGTGATCCAGAAGATCTTGCGCAGTGAGAATCCGCGCGTTATCAGCCAGACCCGCAGTGCGCCGAATACACCGCGCTCATCCATGGTGTTGATGTAGGTCATGGCCGCCAATAGGAACAGGAACAGCTCGGCAAACTCTTCCAGGTGCTGTTTTATGGCAGTCTCTGCGGTGTGAGTGTCGCCGTGGGCGTTGTACACCAGGGCGACTATGACCCAGATGACACCGGCCGCCACCATGGTGGGTTTGGATTTGCGTAAGTGCAGGTTCTCTTCCCCTATCACGAATGCGTAGGCGGTGACGAATGTTGCGATCGCCAGCCAGCCGGCCCAGTGGTCGGTGAAGTCGTGCAGCGTACCGCCGGTCTCGCTCGCCAAGACCAGGCCGGGCAGCAGCGCCGCCAGGCATAGCGCCAGCAAGCCAAGCCATGGCCGGTGAGGTCGGAAGGCGTGTTTCATCCAGTTACTCCTTGATTGGTTTAGCGGTGCAATCAGGTTGCGGCCACGTAGTCGGCACCACGGCCCCATACCTTGTGCCTGGCGAGAGGCATGCAAGTGTGTCCATACTGGTAATGCTCTCCGGGCCTGCACGGCGGGGGCTCATTGTGACAATGCCAATGGGGTTTTGGCAATGCGCCGAGGTCGTAACCGGTAACGAAGCCGGGAAACCGATATCGAATCGAATCATCAGTGGAGGGTTGTCAGCATGGCAAAGCAGATCCAGGTGCGCTGCCCCGCGCACATCGCGGGCATCATGGTTGAGTCCCTAGAGTGGTTTGTGCAGACCCACTATCCGCGCGGCGCGGATGAATGCAGCATTGCGGCGCGCGAAGCATTGCTGGACCTCGCAAGCCGTTTCGAACGCGAGCTGGTCCCGACCGGCGCGAGCAGCTACAGCAGTCGCATTCGCGCTTTCCTCTGCCAGGCGGTCAAGGCCTGGTTGACCCTGCAGGAAAGGCAGACCGGCCAGTGTTTCGCGAACCGCTGTCAGGTCGTGATCGAGGTGTGCCGGGGGAATTCCGACGGGGCCGGATTCAGCGCCGCCGCGCAACGCGACGCCGCGCAGCCGGGACCGGGTATCGAGCTGGAAAACGCGCCCGGTTGACCGCTCGGCGGCGCCGGGCGCGGCGCTCAATGTCGATCCAGCTTGCCCAGTTCCTCCAGGATGGCGAGCACCAGCTTTTCGCCCTCAGCACTCATGCCCTCGGTCAGCTTGTCGGCGTCGCGTTCACCCTGCACCAGCGGGCGCAGGCTGCCCGCCAGGCGTGCCATGTCTCCTCCGGCGCGCAGCATCTGTTGGGCCATGCCGCCCAGCATCTGCAAGGTCTCGAGATTGCCGCTGCGCGCACCGTTGATCATGGCCGCGATGCCGGGCGCTGCCATGCTGCCGTCGACCGGCTTGCCGAGATCGGGCAGGGTGTCCGGATTCTGCAGACCGCGCAGTATGCAGCTGACGATGACACGATCCTCATCGTCCAGGTTGTTCAGAACGGTCTCACTGCGGTTGCCCCCGAGCACCTTGCGCAGCGCCGCCACCAGCTGGGTCCAGCCGTTTTGCTCGGCCTGTGCAAGAATCTCCTCGAGGTCCGGCACCATGTCGCGGTTACGGCAGGCGATCACGACGCGGTGAATCAGGCCGGTGTGCGCGTCAATAATCTGCTGGTCTCTTTCCGGCAGTGTGGCCATCGATGTGTGTTCTCCTGCACTTGAGGTTTAGTTAATAAGGGTATGCTAATATAGCCTGCCCGGAGCAGTGAACCACGGTCAGAAGGAATGAATACAATGAAACGAGTTTCGATGCTAGGGCTGATTTTGGCTGGTTTTACCAGCGGCGCTGTGTTTGCCTACGACTGGCAGGCGCTGCCGGACAAGGCCCCGGAACCGGCCGACAATCCCACCACGGCCGAAAAAGTTGAACTGGGTCGGATGCTGTATTTCGACCCGCGCTTCTCCGCCACCGGCACGGTGTCCTGCAACACCTGCCACAACCTGATGCTGGGCGGTGACGACAATCGCAATTTCTCCATGGGTGTGCACGGGCAAATGGGCGGGCGCAGCGCGCCGACGGTGTGGAATGCCGCCTTCGCCTCGACCCAGTTCTGGGACGGTCGCGCCGCGACCCTGGAAGAGCAGGCCAAGGGTCCGGTGGTAAACCCGGTGGAAATGGGTATGAGCGAAGTGGAAACGGCCATGGACCGGGTGCGTGCCATTCCCGGCTATAAGCCCTACTTTGAGCGCGCCTTCGGCTCTGACAATCCCATGACGGTGGATAACGCGGCCAAGGCGGTGGCCGCTTTCGAGCGTACCATGATCACGCCCAACAGCCCCTATGACCGGTTCGTCAAGGGCGACAGCGCGGCACTCGATGAGCAGCAGCAGCGCGGCATGAAGGCGTTCGCGGAACTGGGCTGCACCGGTTGCCACTCGGGTGCCGCGTTCAGCGGCCCGACGCAGCCGGCCGGTGAGGGTTTCTTTATGAAATTTCCGACTTTCCAGGACAGCGCCTACGTCAGCAAGTACGAGCTTCTGAAAGACCAGGGGCGCTTTGACGTAACCGGCAAGGAGGCTGACAAGCACCTGTTCAAGGTGCCCACGCTGCGCAACATCGCCCTCACAGCGCCCTATTTTCATAACGGCTCGGTGGCGACTCTGGACGAGGCGGTGCGGGTGATGGCGAAGACACAGCTGGATCGGGATCTGAGCGATCAGCAGGTGGCGGATATGGTGGCGTTCCTGAATGCACTCAGCGGTGAGTTTCCGCAGCAGACCCTGCCGCGGCTGCCGGCTACCCCCGGGTGGGCCTTCGCCTACGACAAAAAGTAACTCGATCAGCTGCCGGTGGACAGCAGGTCCCAGCGATTGACGATGGCGCAGAACAGGTCGGCCGTGCGCTCGGCATCGTATTTTGCTGAATGGGCCTGCTGTTCGTCCCATTCCATACCCGCTGCCAGTGCCGCCCGCGCCAGCACCGTCTGGCCATAGGCCAGGCCGCACAACGTGGCAGTGTCAAAGCTGCTGAAGGGGTGAAAGGGATTGCGCTTGATCTTGTTGCGGTCGGCTGCGGCATTGACGAAACTCAGGTCAAACGCCGGGTTGTGCCCGACCAGGATCGCGCGTGTACAACCGCTTTCCCGGACTGCTTTGCGCAGCGGCTGAAAGATTTCTCGCAGCGCCTCGGCTTCCGGCTTGGCGAAGCGGAACGGATGGTAGGGATCGATGCCGGTGAACTGCAGTGACTTTTCGTCCAGGTGCGCGCCGGGGAATGGCTCCACGTGACAGGCGTAGGTGTGCGCCGGCTGCAACCGGTGGTCGGCGTCGTAGTCCAGCGTAACGGCGGCGATCTCCAGCAGCGCATCGCGTTTTGGATTGAATCCCGCGGTTTCGACATCCACCACCACGGGCAGGAAACCGCGGAAGCGGCTGGCGATTTTGGGCGGCGCATTTTCTTCTGACATGGCTACAGCATACCGGAACGCATTCATGAAGGTGAACCAGCCACGCTGGCGCGGATACCCGCTGTGGCTGGCGCTGCTGTGTCTGCTCGTCACAACCGCTACCGCGGCGCAGGGGCGTTTCGATGCCGGCCTGTTGTGGCGCATCGAGCGCGCCGGCAGCACGCCCAGTTACCTGTTCGGCACCATGCACAGCGACGACCCCGGCGTCGTGGATCTCCCCGCGCCGGTCCGACAGGCCTTCGACCAGGCCGACGCCGTGACACTGGAGGTGACTCTCGATCCCGAGTCGCTGCTGACGCTCTCACAGGCGTTGCTGATGAGCGATGGCAGGACGCTCGATGCGCTGCTGGGGTCCGCCCTGTTCGAGCGTGCCGTCGAAGCTATGGCCGGGTACGGGATTCCGGACAGTATGGTGGCCAGAATGAAACCCTGGGCAGTGGCGGTGACCTTGATGACACCGCCGACGCAGACGGGCGTGGTGCTGGACCATGTGCTGTACCGGAAAGCACTGGCCGAAGGCAAGCCGGTCGACGGGCTGGAGACTGTGGCCGAACAGGTGGGACTGTTCGACAGCCTGACGCTGGATGAGCAGATCGACCTGCTCGAGGATACGCTCGAGGATCTGGACGACATCGAAGGGATGCTGATGGAATTGCGCCAGGCGTGGCTGCAGCGCGATCTGGCCAGGCTGGTGGAAATCAACGCCGCGGCGCTGCGTGATGGCGATCCGCAGTTCGCAGCCGTTTTCAATCAGCGCATTATCCTGGACCGCAACAAGCGCATGGCCGAACGGCTGGAATCCCGCCTCCACGAAGGAGGGCGTTTCATCGCCGTCGGGGCACTGCACCTGCCGGGCAAGGAAGGCCTGCTGGAGCTGTTGGAACAGCGTGGCTACCGGCTCACGCGCCTGTACTGATGGCGCTCCGTTCACTCCAGCAGTTGCCAGTGGATACGCTCACCGGCGCGCATCGGCACCACGCTGCCGTCCGCGAGCGGATAGCTGGCCGGCACTTCCCAGTCCTGTTTGCGCAGCGTGACGGTGCCGGTATTGCGCGGCAGGCCGTAAAAATCGGGGCCAAAGAAACTGGCGAAACCCTCCAGTTTGTCCAGCGCCCCGGCGCTCTCGAAGGCTTCCGCGTACAGTTCCAGGGCGGCGTGCGCCGTGTACAGGCCGGCGCAGCCGCAGGCGCTTTCTTTGGCGGCGCGCTGGTGCGGGGCGCTGTCGGTACCGAGAAACAGCCGCGGGTGACCGCTGGTGGCCGCTTCCAGCAGCGCCTGGCGGTGCTGCTCGCGCTTGAGCACCGGCAGACAGTAGTGGTGCGGGCGAATGCCGCCACTGAAAATGGCGTTACGGTTCAGCAGCAGGTGGTGGGCGGTCAGGGTGCCGGCGACGTTGGCCGGCGCGTTCAGCACGAAGTCCACACCGTGGCGGGTGGTGATGTGCTCCAGCACCACCTTGAGGCGCGGGAAGCGCTGCGTGAGCGGCATCAGTGTGCGCTCGATGAACACCGCTTCGCGGTCGAAAATGTCCACCTCGGGGTCGGTTGCCTCTCCATGCACCAGCAGTGGCAGACCGGCTTCCTGCATCGCTTCCAGTGCCGGCCAGGTCTTTTCGATAGCGCTGACGCCGGCATCGGAATGAGTAGTGGCGCCCGCCGGATAGAGTTTGACGGCGTGTACCAGGGTGCTTTGCTGCGCGCGGGCGATCTCCTCCGGTTCGGTATTGTCGGTGAGATACAGCGTCATCAGCGGCTCGAAGTCGCTGCCGGCCGGCAATGCCGCCAGGATGCGTTCGCGGTAAGCGAGCGCCGCCGCGGTGTCGGTGACCGGCGGCTTCAGGTTGGGCATGATGATGGCGCGCCGGAACTGGCGCGCGGTGTGCGGAACGACGCACGCCAGCGCGGCGCCATCGCGCACGTGCAGGTGCCAGTCATCGGGTCGGGTGAGGCTGATTTGCATGGGTCACCGGGCGGCTTGGGAGTATCAGGGCCTGTTAACACTAACCCAATAGGCTCTGCTGGGGCTCATTTGTCGTCCAGCAAGGCAGAGTGAGCGATGTGTAGTCGCTCTACATGAGCGAATGATAACGCCGCTGGGCGGGAAAAGAGCCCCAGCCCTTCGGGTTGCGCCTGAAAAAGCGCCACTCCGCGTTGCTCGTCGTTCATTTGGAACCACCAAACCTCGCTCCTCGCGCCTCGCCTAAGGCGCCTACTGTTGGTGATTGGCACATTTTCAGGCGCAACAGAGCCTATCGGGTTAGTGTTAACAGGCCCTGGTCAGTAACGCCCACAAGGTACCACAAGGAAACTTCAAGGTAATTGATTTTGTTTGTATTCCTTGTCCGGTTTGCGGGGCCGGGGCAGCGCGCCCGGAAGCTCCAGAGAGACCCCCGGCGGCAGCGAATTCGCCATTGATTTTACGCCACTTTTTGCTTTCCTCGCGCGGCTTTTACCTTGACCTGACGGGGCAAAACAAAGATGATATCGCGCTTGCTTTTTGCCGGGTGCCGGGTGCCGGGACGGCGGCGGCGCGCCGCGCTGACAACCGGCGTCGCGCAGCCGTTGCTGGCGGAGCACGCTGAGCGTTCAGCACATTATCAACAGTATCGAATCATTGAGGGGACCTGGTTCGGGTCTCCGTAACAGCAAGGAGCCTCATGAACGTTGCCGACAAGAAACGGCTGCTGCGCGAAATG
>CBDTYI010000076.1:0-10106 GCA_965364565.1 uncultured Gammaproteobacteria bacterium
AGCAGATTCTTGGTCAGCAGCGAGGCGGCGATCATGCGTACCCGGTTGTGCATCCAGCCGCTTTTCCACAGCTCGCGCATACCGGCGTCGACGATCGGAATGCCGGTCTGACCACGCTGCCAGCAGTGCAGATCGTGGCTGTAATCGGAGCGCCATGGAAACGTTGCAAAGCGCGCATCCATGGGCTGATCGGTGGTATCGGGAAAGTGGTACAGCAGATGCTGACCGAATTCGCGCCAGGCGAGCTGGCGCAGCCAGGACTCGGACGCCGCCAGCAGGCCCGGCTGGGTGTGCGTTGCTGCCTCCTGCTGTACCGCGTGCCAGGCCTGCTGCGGGCTCAGTTCGCCGAAGTGCAGGTGCGCCGACAGGCGCGAAGTACCGGCCAGCGCCGGTCGGTCGCGGTCATCCGGATAGTCCAAAAGGCGGTCAGCGCACAACTGTTGCAGAGCCTGCCCGGCGCCCGTTTCGCCCGGTTGCCAGTGGTCGGCGAAGCCGCGGTACCAGGGGATGGCCGGCAGCAGTGCCAGCTGTTCTGGCGCAAGCCCGTCGCTTTCGGCGCGTGGCGGAGCGGGCAGGGTCCGGGGTGCAGGCAGCGGGCCCGGCACCGGACCGCTCTTCTGCAAGGCCTTCCAGAACGGCGTGAAGACCCGGTAGGGCGTACCGTCGGCTTTCAACAGCTCACGCGGTTCGCACAGCAGCTGGCCGTTGAAACTGCTCACGGTCAGACCGCGGTTGCGCAGTCCGGTCTTGATGCGGGCATCCCGTTGCATGCTGTACGGCTCGTACAGCCGGTTCCAGAACACGTGGCTGACATCCAGCGCCCCGCACAGGCGCAGCAGTTCGGCTTCGCTGTCGCCGCGGGTGATCAGCAGTCGGCTGCCCAGTGCGCGCAGCCTTCTGTCCAGCTCCATCAGACTGTGGTGCAGCCACCAGGCGCTGGCGGCGCCGAGCGGCCAGTCGCCGGCGGGTTCGTCATGGATATAGATCGGAATCGGTGCCAGACCGGCGTCGAGTGCGGCGTGCAAGGCGGGGTTATCGGCCAGGCGCAGATCGCGTCGGAACCAGACCAGTGCGCCAGCCATTGCGGACGCTCAGGTGTTGTGCGAGGACAGCGTGGCCGCGATGCGCTGCAGGGCCGGTTGCACGGTCTGGCCGAGCGCAATGGCGTGCGCCGCCTCGACTTCATCCTTGTGGCGCTCCGCTACCGCGCCGCCAACGAATACCGGCACGCCGGCCTCGCGCACCAGCGCCCCGAGCAGGTCGGGAAACAGGCCGCGCGCCGGACGCGCCGACCCCGACAGTACCACCGCAGCGCAGCGGCGCCGCTGCAGCACCACGGGTATTTGATCGAGCGGCAGGTTGGCGCCTAGCAACAGCACCTGGTAGCCGTGGCTGACGGCGGCCAGTGCGAACATCAGCATGCCCACTTCGTGCTGTTCGCCGGGCAGGCAGGCGATCAGCAGCAGGTGACCTTTGCGGCGCGCGTTGAGGTGATGAATGCGCGCGCCCAGCTTGTTGCGCAGATACACGGAGAAAAAGTGTTCCTCGGCTACGCCGCCCGGGGTGGTTTTCCAGCGCTTGCCCAGCAGCCGCAGCAGCGGGGCGATGAGACGGGTGTTGACCAGCTCCACCGGATACAGCGACAGGGCGTCGTTGTAGGCGCTGTCCAGCGCCGCTTCGTCGAACTGTTCCAGGGCGTTCAACATGCGAGTCTGGTATTGCTGCCAGACGTCGGGTTGACCGCCCTCGGCGCTTCTGTTCTGTATCGGGACCGACTGGTCCAGCAGCTGACCGGCCTGACTTATGGCGACACCCTGGTCGAGCAATTCCAGCACCCGCTTGATGCGTTCCAGGTCGCCCTCGGTGTACAGGCGGTGGCCCTTGGGTGTGCGCTTGGGGCGGATCAGTCCGTAGCGGCGTTCCCAGGCGCGCAGGGTGACGGCGTTGACGCCGGTCAGGTTGGAGATGGTGCGTATCGGGTACACGGCCTCTTCAGCCGCCGGGTGGTTCTCGAATGCCGTTGCCATTGCTCGCTGCGCTCTTGTTTCAACGTACAGGAATTGTAGCAGAATTGAACAAGTTTTTCGAGGCGTTTTGCGTACGCTGGCGTGTGTCTATCTGGCTCCGAGGAAAAACGTCTGAACCTGTTGCCCTGAACCAAAATACTGGCCGGTCGGCGAGGGTGCGATTCACGCGCGCGGGAAGGGCACCCGGAAGAAGACCGCGTACAGCACCGGTACCACTATCATGGTGAGTACGGTGGCGACCATCAGACCGAAAATAATGGTCACCGCCATGGACACGAAGAAGGCGTCCAGCAGCAATGGGATCAGCCCCAGCGCCGTGGTGAGTGCCGCCATGCTCACGGGTCTCAAACGGCTGACGCCAGAATCGACAATGGCATCGAACAGCGCCTTGTCGCCTTTCTTCTGCAGCTCGATTTCGTCGATCAGAACCACGGCGTTTTTGATCAGCATGCCCGACAGGCTCATGAACCCGAGCAGCGCCATGAAGCCGAACGGCTGCTTGGTGAGCAGCAGCCCGGCGGTGACCCCGATCAGCGCCAGCGGCACGGTCAGCCAGATGATCAGCGGCTGGCGCAGCGCGTTGAACAGGGCGATGACGATCAGCACCATGGACACGAAGAAGAACGGCACGCTGGCGGCGATGCCTTCCTTGCCTTCCTTGGAGCTCTTGTACTCGCCCCACCACTGCAGCTCGTAGTCGGGGGGCAACGGCAGTGCCTCCACCTGGGGCTGGATGCGCGCCAGCAGGCTGCTGGCCTGGCCGGTGGCCGGATCGGTGTGTACCGTAATGGTCGGCTTGCGGTTGAGGCGCTGGATGATGGCGTCCTCGAACACGCTGTCGAATTCGGACACCACCTGGCGCAAGGGGACATACTGACCGGCCGCCGGCGCCCACACCTGCAGGTTCTGGATGCTGGCGATGTTGCTGCGTTCCGCTTCCGCAGCCCGGAACATGATGGGCAGCAGTTCGTCGCCCTCGCGGTAAACGCCGGTGGGCTCGCCTTCGAAGCCGGCGCGTACGGTGGTGGCGATATACTCGCGGGTGATGCCGGCCAGGTTGGCCTCCGCCTCGGCCAGCACCGGTTTCATGACCGGCACCGGTTCGCGCCAGTCGATGCGTATCGCCTTGGCAGCGCCGTCGTGGCGCAGGATGTGCTCGGCCCGGCCCGCCAGTTCGCGCAGCACCGCGGTATCCGGGCCGCTGAAGCGGATCTGGATTTTGCCGCCCTCGCCGGGGCCGAGCAGGAACTTCTTGCCGTAGGACAGTGCATCCGGATAGTTGTCCGCCAGGTGCTGTTCGATGCTCGGAATCAGGTCGTCGATGCTGCGGTAATCGTCCACATCGACCAGGAACTGCACATAGGCGCTGTTGACCTTCTCGGGCGCATAGGTGAGCAGAAAGCGCAGCCCGCCGGCGCCGGCGAGGGTGGTCACGTGTGTGACGCCTTCGACCCCGAGCAGGTAGCTCGACCGATTCGGCCGCCTGCACCGAATCGTCGATGTGCGTGCCCTGGGGCAGCCAGAAATCCACCATGAACTGCGGACGGGTCGAGTTCGGGAAGAAGCTCTGATCGACATAGCGAAAGCCCCACAGGGCGGTGCCGAAGGCGACCAGCACGATGGCCACCGTCAACCAGCGCGCGCGGATGGCGCCGCGCAGCAGGCTCCGATAGAAGCGGTACAGACCGCCGGAATAAGCGTCCGACTGCTCCTCTCCCGGTTTCGGTGGCTTCAGGAACATGACACCGAGCAATGGCGTGACCGTCACCGCGGTGACCCAGCTCAGCGACAGCGATATCAGCACCACCTGGAACAGGGATTTGCAGAACTCGCCGGTCGAATCGTCGGACAGCCCGATAGCGCCGAATGCCATGATGGCCACCGCGGTGGCGCCCAGCAGCGGCAGGGCGGTCTGGTTGACCACCGCCTTGGCCGCGGATTCCGGCTCCTCCCCCTGCTGGATGCGCACCAGCATCCCGTCGATGACCACGATGGCGTTGTCCACCAGCATGCCCAGGGCGATGATCAGCGCCCCGAGCGAAATGCGTTCCAGGGCCACGTCCCAGGAACCCATGAAAATGAAGGTGCCGACGATGGTCAGCGCCAGTATGAAGCCAATGATCAGTCCGCTGCGCACACCCATGAACAGCAGCAACACTGCGACCACGATGGCCACCGCCTGCATCAGGCTGTTCAGAAAACCGTCGATGGCGGTGACCACAGCCTCCGACTGCAGGGAGATGACCCCGAACTCCATGCCCAGCGGAATTTGCGGCGCCAGCTCGTGCATGCGTTTGGAAATGGCCTCGCCCATAGTGACCACGTTGCCGCCGCTGACGGTGGAAATGCCGACCCCGATGGCCAGGTTGCCGTCGTAGCGCAGCACTTCGAGCTGTGGCTCGACGTAGCCGCGCTTTACGCTCGCCACGTCGCGCAGGTAGATCTGCCGGTCGCTGTCCTCGCCGGTGATGAGCAGGTTCTCGAAATCCTTGACCGAGCTGAAGGTCCCGGTCGGCGCGATGGCGATGAACTCGCTCCCCACCTCGGCGCGCCCGGCGTCCACCACCACGTTCTTGTCGCGCAGGTTGCGGATAATCTGCGCCGGCTTGACGCCCAGCTGCGACATGCGGTCACGGTCTGGAACCACGTAGACGGCTTCGGTGCGTTCGCCCCACAGCTCGACCTTGGCGACGTCCTGGACCAGGGACAGCTCGCGGCGCAGCAGCTTGACGGTGTCTTTCAGCTCAGCATAACTGTATTCCGGACCGTACAGCGCCACGAACACGCCCCACACATCGCCATAGTCGTCGTTGACCTCGGACGGGCCCGCACCGGGCGGCAGCTGGTCCTGCATGTCGCCGACCTTGCGGCGCAGCTCGTCCCACACCTGCGGCAGGTCTTCGCGCCGGTATTTTTTCTTGATGCGCACCGTGACTGTCGACAGGCCGCGCACCGAGCGGGATTCGACCTCCATCAGCTGGCCCAGCTGCTGCACCGCCAGCTCAACCTTGTCGCTGACTTCTTCCTGCACTTCGGCGGCCGAGGCGCCCGGGTAGGGCGTAATGACCAGCGCCTCCTTGATAGTGAATTCGGGGTCTTCGAGTCGTGACAGCTGGTTGTAGGAATTGATGCCGCCGATCAGCAGCAGCACGGTCAGGACCACCGTGGTGGTGCGGTTACGCAGGGCGAGAGCGGCAAGATTCATGTCGGTGCTCCTAGTGTACCTTGTCACTCATATTAACCCGTTCAGCGAGCCAGGAAGCGGTTAGCCGCAAGGCTTGCCGCGCAGGGAAGGGCCGCTCCCTTTCCAAGCGGCATAACGCAGCGGATGAGCGCTTCCTGGCTCGCCCGCAGGGAGCGCCCCCACGAGGCCATTGCTGCGTTACGATCCTTGGCAAGGGCATGCCATTCCCGGCAGATCGTGCCTTGCACTGACCTCGTGGGGGCGCTCTGAAGGGGTCAATATGAGTGACAAGGTACACTAAAGCTCAGTCGCCGAAGCGGCGAACCTGCATGCCTTCTTCCAGCTGCTGCAGGCCCGAAATCGCGATGACGTCGCCAGTCTGCAGACCGCTTTCGATACCCACCTCGGTGCCGCCCATGTCGCCCGCTTGCACGGGCTGACGACTGACGGTCATGTGATCCGGGTCGACCTTCCAGACGAACGCCTGGAGCTGTGCGTCTCCCTGTAAGGCCGTGAGCGGAATGCGCATTCCGGCTTGCTTGACCATGTTGGCGCTCACCCGCGCGGTCATGCCCGGCAGGATCGAGACGTCCTCCGGCCGCTCGAAGATCAGTCGGATCTGGAAGGTGCGGGTGGTGGGATCGGCCGTGGTGGCAAACTCCTTGACGCGCGCCGGAAAGCTGCGATCGGGGATCGAGGTGATGCTCACCTCGGGTTTGAAGCGCTCGGTGATCTCTTCCGGCGTTTGCTTCGGCATGCCGCCGGCGATGTCGCGCTCCGGCACGCTGACTTCGACCTCCAGCTGCGATATGTCCTGCAGAATCAGCACCGGCTCCTTGGCCTGCACATTGGCGAAGTCCTCGACCAGCTTGCGCGCCACGTAACCCTCGAAGGGCGCGCGCAGTACGGTGTCCTCGACGGCTTTTTCCGCCTGCCGCAGCGCAGCATCGGAAACCTCCTTGGCGCGACGGTCGCTTTCGATGGTTCCCTTGGAGATGGCGCCCTTGTCCTGCTTGTAGATCGACAGGCTGCGGTTGAGGTCGGCCAGCGCCTTGCGCTGGTTGGCTCCGGCCTTCTCCAGCTCCGCCTGGTAGTCGCGGTCATCGAGGCGCGCCAGGACATCGCCCGCCGCGACAATCTGCCCCTCGCTGACCAGAAACTCCACAATGCGCCCCTGCACCTCGAAGCCCATGTCCGCTTGCTGAGTGGCCTTGACGGTGGCGGGGTACTCGCGTTGGGTTACCGACCCGGCCCCTTCGATGGTTATCATCTTCACCGGCCGCACTGACTCGGGTTGCGGCGGAGTCTCGCGGTCGCAGCCGCCGGAAAGCAGCACCGTGCAGGTCGCCAAAACACCCGTCAGCAGCGCGCGGCGGGCACGGGAATAAGTATGGTTCTGGCTGCACATAGATCGTCGGTACCTGTGTTGTTGTTCCGATTATCGTCGGCGGATTTACCCCAACTCGCTGGGGCAAGGATACACAACAAGGGCGCCCGGCTACAGCAACGCGGGATCGCTGTACCCCTGTGCACGTCTGCTGAGGCGCATCCACGAACCGCCCGCGACAGGACGGCGGCAGGGCGGGCCAGACTGTCGAGGTCGCAGGCTTGATACCGCGGTGGATGGATGCCACACTGGCCACTGACGCGCGGTCCTTCGCCGCATGCCCGCTGGTCAAGCTGAATGGCGCCGGGCTACTGGATGAAGTCGGCCAGCACGCGTTGGACCGCTCTGCTGAGACCATCGAGGTCGATCACGTCCGCGGGAGACATCGTTGCCTGCTATCCGAATCGTAGAACGTATTCGAGTGAGCGCTCTGGTTTGCGCGGCGCTGCTTGTCGGTTGCGAGTCGAACGTCTACGTGGAGCCTCCTGCGCCCAAGGTCACCACGGCCCGGCCGCTCATACAGGACGTCATCGATTATCTTGAATTCACCGGCACGCTGCACGCCTCCGAGCAGGCTGAGGTCGTGGCCCGTGTGTCAGGGGTATTGCAGAGCATGCATTTCGAGCCTGGCACGCAGGTGGACGAAGGCGACCTGCTGTTCGTCATCGAACCCGATGAGTACCAGGCTGATCTGCGGGCGGCTCAGGCCGAGTTGGCGGCCGGCCAATCCCACTACGAGCGGGCCGATATCGAGTACAAACGCGCGCAGGCGTTGTTCAGGAAACAGGCGGGCGCCGAAGCCGATGTGGTGAAATGGCGCGTGGAGCGCGAAATTGCCAGCGCCGAGATCCTGCGCGCCCAGGCCAAGATCGCGCGCGCCGAACTGAATCTCGGCTATACCCAGGTCACTGCCCCGATCAGCGGGCGGGTCGGTCGCGATCTGGTCGATATCGGCAACCTGGTCGGTGAGGGTGGTGCCACGGTATTGACCGAAGTGACGCACTATGACCCGATCTATGTGTACTTCAATCTCAACGAGCGCGACCTGCTGCGCGTCATGGCCATGATCCGCGCAAATGCCAGGTCCAGAGGACTCAATCCCGACGACCTGGACAATGACGAGATCGAGGTTCCGCTGTATCTGGGGCTGGCCAACGACGAGGGTTACCCGCACCAGGGGCGCTACGACTACGCCGACTCGGCCGTCGATCCGGAAACGGGCACCCTGCAGCTGCGCGGCACCTTCGAAAACGCCAGTAAGCCGCCGAACCTTATGCCCGGTCTGTTCGCACGCATCCGCATGCCGATCGGCCAGCGCGCCGACATGCCGCTGGTCACCGAACGGGCGATCGGTAACGACCAGCGGGGCGCCTACGTGATGGTGGTCAACGCCGACAACCAGGTCGAGCGGCGCAGTGTCGAGACCGGCCAGCGCATCGATGGCCTGATTGTCATCGAAGACGGCCTGCAGGACGATGATCGCGTGGTGGTGAAGGGCGTGCAGCGCGCGCGTCCCGGTCGCAAGGTCGATCCCGAAACGGTCGACATGGCAGAGCTGACCACCTCCGCGAGGTTGACGGCCGCGCAACAGGGGGCCGGCAGCGCGCCTTCCAGCCCGCAGCCGCAGGAGCACAACACCGGCGCTGAAGCTCCCTAGGGCCTGAGGGCGCATGTTCTCGAAATTCTTCATCGAACACCCGATCTTCTCCAGCGTCATCTCGATGGTGATCGTGATTGCCGGCCTGGTGTCGGTCGGTGCTCTGCCCGTCGCCCAGTTTCCCGAGATCGTGCCGCCGACCGTCAAGGTCAAGGCCGTCTACCCGGGCGCGAATGCGGCCGTGGTCGCTGAAACCGTTGCCGCGCCTATTGAGCAGGAGGTGGTGGGTGTTGAGGACATGATTTACATGTCCTCGGTCAGCTCCAACGACGGGTCCTACGCCCTGACTGTAACCTTCGAGGTCGGTACCGATCTGGACATGGCCAACATTCTGGTGCAGAACCGGGTCGCGCTGGCGGAGCCGAAGTTGCCCGAAGAGGTCGTCCGCCAGGGCGTAAACACAAAGAAATCATCGCCCAATATCGTGGTGATCGCATCGCTGTATTCGCCCGACAATCGCTTTGACGGGCTCTACCTGAGTAACTACGCCAAGCTGAACATGAAGGATGCGCTGAGCCGCATCCCGGGTGTGGGCGATGTCGGTCTGTATCCCGAGAGTGACTACAGCATGCGTGTCTGGCTGGATCCCGAGCAGCTGAAGTCGCGCAACATGACCCCGGGCGAGGTTATCGCGGCGATCCGCGAACAGAACGTTCAGGTTGCTGCCGGCCAGATCGGCCAGCCGCCGGCCCCGCCGGGTCAGAGTTTCCAGTATACGGTCAACGTGCTGGGACGCCTCTCGGATGTCCAGCAGTTCGAGGACATCATCGTCAAGTCTGGCGAGGGCGGGCGCATTACCCGCCTGGGCGACGTGGCCCGTATAGAACTGGGCGCAAAGGGTTACGACATCACGTCGCGCCTGAACGGTGCGCCCTCGACGAGTATCGCCGTGTTCCAGCTGCCCGGTTCCAACGCCCTGGAGGTGTCGCGGCGGGTGCGTGCGGCGCTGGAAGAGATGAGCGCGTTTTTCCCGCAGGGCCTGGAATATGCGGTCGCCTATGACACCACTGTGTTTGTCGAGGCATCGATCGAGCAGGTCTATATCACCCTGCTGCAAGCGGCGCTGCTGGTGTCCCTGGTGCTGTTCCTGTTCCTCCAGGACTGGCGCGCAACCCTGATTCCGGCGGTCACCATTCCGGTGTCGCTCATCGGCACCCTGGCGGTGATGCTGGCGATGGGATTCTCGCTCAACATGCTCACCCTGTTCGCCCTGGTACTGGCGATCGGTATCGTGGTGGACGACGCCATTGTGGTGGTCGAGGCTACCGTGTCGCACATGGAGCGGGGACTGGAACGCAAGGCCGCGGCGATCAGGGCCATGAGCGAAGTCTCGGGGCCGGTTGTGGCGACAACGCTGGTGTTGCTGGCGGTATTCGTGCCCGCCGCCTTCATGCCCGGTATCACCGGGCAACTCTACCGGCAGTTCGCACTGACCATTGCCGTTGCCACCATTTTCAGCTCCATCAACGCCCTCACCATGAGCCCGGCACTCGCCGCCCTGGTGCTGCGCCTGCCGCCGGAGAAAAAGAACGCCTTTTTTCGCGGCTTCGACAAGCTGTTCAGCAGGACTGAAAAGGGCTACACCAATGTAACCAGATCGCTGGTACGCCGTTCCGGTCTGATGCTGCTGCTGGCCGCGGGACTGGTCGTCTTCACCGGTTGGCAGTTTACCCGGCTGCCGACCGGCTTCCTCCCGACGGAAGATCAGGGATATATGTTTGTTCACGTTCAGCTTCCCGATGCCGCCTCGCAGCAACGCACCAATGAGGTTCTGGACCGGATCGACGCGGTGATAGGCGCCACCGAGGGTGTGTCCGACTGGGTGATCTTCGGTGGTTTCAATCTGATCGA
>CBDTYI010000077.1:0-10102 GCA_965364565.1 uncultured Gammaproteobacteria bacterium
GATCCACGGCGCGGTCGGTCGCCATGACGCCGGGGCCGCCGCCATTGGTGACAATGGCGATACGGTTGCCGCGCACCCGCTGGGGTGTCGAGAGCAGCGTGGCGGCGGCAAACAGCTGTTGGATGGTCGTGGCCCGCACCGCGCCGGCGCGCTGCAGCGCGGCATCGAACACGTCATCGGCGCCGACCAGGGCGCCGCTGTGAGTGACAGCCGCGCGTGAGCCCTCCGCCTGGCGGCCGGCTTTCACCACGATCACCGGCTTCATACGCGCGGCGACGCGTAGCCCGCTCATGAAACGGCGCGCACTGCGTATGCCTTCCACATAGATCAGAATGCTGCGCGTCTCGGGGTCTTGAGCCAGGTAATCCAGCACGTCGCCGAAACCGACGTCAGCCGCATCCCCCACCGACACAACGGCCGAAAAGCCGATGTCGCTGGCGCCGGCCCAGTCGAGAATGGCGGTGCACAGTGCGCCGGACTGTGAGACCAGCGCCAGGCGTCCCGCCGCTGCAGCGTTGTTGCTGAAAGTGGCGTTCAGCCCGGCAACGGGGCGGATCAGTCCCAGGCAGTTGGGGCCGAGGATGCGCATCCGGTATGGGCGGGCGTTTTCCAGCAGGCTTTTTTGCAGTTCCGCACCCCGGCCGGGGTCTTCGCTGAAGCCGGCGGAAATGACGATGGCGGCGCGCACGCCGTGTTCACCACAGGCGCGCACGATACCCGGAACGGTCGCCGCCGGTGTGGCGATCACGGCGAGATCGACAGCCTCGCCAATGGCCGCGATATCGGGGTAGCAGGGTGCATCGGCGATGCTGTCGTGTTTGGGATTTACGGCATACAAGGGGCCGGCAAACCCGGATTCGCGCAAATTGGTGAATACCCGTCCGCCCACGCTGTCGCCCTGCGGGCTGGCACCGAAAACGGCGATGGCACGCGGCGAGAACAGCTGATCGAGAAAATGCGGTCCCATATCCGGTTCTCCCTGGGTGTGCCCGGTATGATCGGTCGCGGTCTGGTGCCGAGGCAAGCGGAGCGGGCCCGCGCGTACATTGCGATTTCGGGGCAGAGTCCGATAATAGGCAACCAACACATAGCTGCGATAGAGGTTCAGGCTGATGCGATTCGACACGACGGGCGGGTTGAGCAACGCCGTGGTCATACGCGCTGTGCTGGTTGCCGTCTGTCTGCTGGCCGCAGGGTCAGCGCGGGCGCAGTCAGTTGCGTTCGCGACCGGCACGGGGGAGTACCGCACGCTGGCCGATGAGCGACGCTTCGACGGGCGGGTGGAAGCAGTGTACCGTTCCACCATTTCGGCGCAGACCGGCGGCGAAATCATCGAACTGCCGTATGACGTCAACGACTACGTGCCGAAAGGAGCGCTGGTCCTGCGCTTTGACGATACCACCCAGAAAGCGGCGCTGGACAAGGCGGTGGCCAGCGAAATGGAGGCCGAGAGCCGGCTCGCCGAGGCGCGCTCGACGCACCAGCGCAACCTGCGCCTGATCAAGGAAAATGCCGTCAGCAAGTCACAACTGGAAAAATCCGAAGCCGACCTGAAAACCGCCGAGGCGCGCCTGAAGTCGAGCCGCGCGGCGCGCGACGAAGCGCAGGAACAGCTCGATTACACCGTCGTCAAGGCGCCGTATGCGGGGGTCCTGGTGGAGCGTTTCGTCGAGATCGGCGAACAGGTGCAGGTCGGGCAGAAACTTGGCACCGGCCTGTCGCTGGAGAAACTGCGCGTCGAAGTCGAGGTGCCGGCACAGTATGTGGCACAGATCCGCGATGGCACACCGGCGCGCGTGCGTTTGCCCGGGGCGCAGGAAAACTGGCTGGAGGCCGGCGAGCGGGTGGTGTTCCCCTACGCGGACCCAGACAGCCACAGCTTCACGGTGCGGGTGGCCTTACCCGAGGGCCAGCACGGTCTGTATCCTGGCATGCTGGTCAAAGTCGGCTTTGCGGTCGGCGAGCAGAAGTCCCTGGTGGTGCCCAGCGAGGCAATTGTTCATCGCAGCGAAGTCACCGGCGTCTACGTGGTCGATGCCGCCGGGCAGGTGCAGTTCCGGCAGATTCGCGAGGGGCGCGAGGTGCCCGGCGGCCTGACCATGGTGCTGGCCGGTCTGGACGCGGGTGAGCGTGTGGCGCTGGATCCGGTCGCCGCGGTCATCTACCTCAAACGGGAACCCAGGGGCGAGACTCATGAGTGAGCGGCTGGGGTTTTCCGGCTCGGTCGCCAAGCGCTTCCTGCAAACCGAGATAACGCCGCTGCTGGCCCTGCTGGGGCTGTTGCTGGGCGTGTTCGCTATCCTGGTCACCCCGCGCGAAGAAGAGCCCCAGATCGACGTTACCTTCGCCAACGTGTTCATCCCCTACCCGGGGGCCACGGCGCTGGAAGTCGAGCAGGTGGTGACCTCGTCTTCCGAACAGGTGTTGTCGGAGATCGAAGGCGTCAAGCATATCTACTCGGTGTCGCGTCCCGGGCTGGCCATTCTCACCGTCGAGTTCGAGGTCGGCGAAAAGCGCACCGAGGCCATTGTGCGCCTGTACAACGCGCTCTATTCGAACCAGGACTGGCTGCCGCAGGGCCTGGGCGTCGGCCAGCCGCTGGTCAAACCCAAGGGCATCGACGATGTACCGATTGTGTCGGTGACCCTGTGGACCGACGACCCGGAGCGCGCCGGCGCCGAGCTGCGCAAAGTGGCACATGCGCTGGAGACCGAGCTGAAACGGGTCCCGGGTACGCGCGACATCTATACCGTCGGCGGGCCCGAACCGGTGCTGCACGTGCTGCTGGATGCCCAGCGCCTGTCCGGTTACGGGCTGGCGCTGCAGGACCTGCGTGAAGCGCTGAGCCAGGCCAACCAGTCCAGTCATGCCGGTGAATTGGTGGCGGATAACCGTTCGGTCGTGGTCAAGGCCGGCGAGCTGCTCGGTGATGCCGATGATGTTGCCGGGCTGGTGGTCGGGTTGCACGAGGGTCGGCCGGTCTATCTGCGCGATGTCGCCGACATCCGCCGCGGTGCCGATCAGCCGCAACAGTATGTCTGGTACGGGCTCGGCCCGGGCGCTGAAGCCGGACCGGCCGCCGCCGCCGTGCACCCCGCGGTCACGCTGGCGATCGCCAAGAAACCGGGTACCAACGCGGTGCAGATCGCCGACCAGGTGATCGAGCGGCTAAATGCCCTGCGCGGGATTTTCATTCCCGAGGGCGTACAGGCCACGGTAACCCGCAACTACGGGGAGACCGCCAACCAGAAGGCGCAGACCCTGATCAAGAAGCTGGTTTTCGCCACCACGGCGGTGGTGATCCTGGTGCTTTTCAGCCTGGGAGGGCGCGAAGCGCTGATCGTCGGCGCGGCGGTCATTATCACCCTGGCGATCACCCTGTTCGCGTCCTGGGCCTGGGGATTCACGCTCAACCGCGTGTCGCTGTTCGCGCTGATCTTCTCCATCGGTATCCTGGTCGACGATGCGGTGGTGGTGGTGGAGAACATCCACCGTCACATGCAGCACGGCGATACCAATCTGGCGCAGGCGATTCCGCGCGCCGTGGATGAAGTCGGCGGGCCGACCATTCTGGCGACGTTCACCGTCATCGCCGCGCTGCTGCCGATGGCATTTGTCAGCGGACTCATGGGGCCGTATATGAGCCCGATTCCCATCAACGCCAGTCTCGGCATGCTGATTTCTCTGGCCGTGGCGCTGGTGGTCACCCCATGGATGTCGTTCAAGCTGTTGGGAGGCGCGCACGCCGCGGCGCCGGCGCAGGAGGGAGACGAGGGCAGGCTGGGGGATTTTTTTCAGCGTATGTTGCAACCATTTCTGCGCGGCGACCAGGGGCGCCCGGCGCGCTACGTCATGCTGGCGGTGATACTGGTGCTCATCCTGGTCTCCATGGGGCTCGCGGCGGTGCAACTGGTGGTGCTGAAAATGCTGCCGTTCGACAACAAGTCGGAATTCCAGGTGGTGGTGGATATGCCGGAGGGCACCAGCCTGGAGCAGACCAACCGGGTGCTGGGCGAGCTGGCCCGCCACCTCACGGCGGTGCCGGAGGTGTCCGACTACCAGATCTACGCCGGCACGGCAGCGCCCATCAACTTCAACGGCCTGGTGCGCCAGTACTATCTGCGCGCCGCACCGAACGTCGGCGACATTCAGGTCAACCTGGTGGACAAGGCACATCGCGAGCGCAAGAGCCACGACATCGCGCGCGCCGTGCGCGCGGCGCTGGCCGAAACCGGCGCCCGGTTTGGTGCCGTGGTGAAGGTGGTCGAGGTGCCGCCCGGACCGCCGGTGATGTCACCGCTGGTCGCCGAGATCTATGGCCTCGATTACGATGGACAGATCGATGTCGCCCGCCAGGTGCGCGAGCTGTTCGAGCAGACGCCCGACATTGTGGATGTGGATGACAGCGTCGAGGCGCCGGCGCCGCGCTGGATTGTGCAGGTGGACCGCCAGCGCGCCGCGCAGCTCGGTATCGATCAGGCAGCGGTGGTCGCGGCGGTCAGCACCGCGCTCGGCGGAGAAGACGTCGGTTTTCTCCACGACCCGCACGCCAAATACCCGGTTGCCATCCGCATGGAACTGCCCGCCAGCGACAAAGCCGACCTGGACCAGGTGCTGGCGCTCAGGCTGCGTTCGGCGGACGGCGCCCTGGTGGCGCTGTCGGAACTGGTGTCCATCGAGCAGTCCAGCATCGAACGCTCGATCTATCACAAGGATCTGCTGCCGGTGGTGTTCGTGACCGGGGACATGGCCGGCGAGCTGGACAGCCCCCTGTACGGCATGGCGAGCCTGATGCAGGCGCTGGGCGACAAGGTGTCGGCCTTCGGCCAGCCATTGCTGCAGTTTTTTGTCAAACAGCCGGACAATCCCTACCGCTACAGCCTGAAATGGGATGGCGAATGGCAGATCACCTATGAGACCTTCAGGGACATGGGCATCGCCTATTCGGTGGGGCTGATACTCATCTACCTGCTGGTGGTGGCGCAGTTCCGGTCCTACCTGGTGCCGCTGATTATCATGGCGCCGATCCCGTTGACTATTATCGGTGTGATGCCGGGGCACGCGTTGCTGGGCGCGCAGTTTACGGCCACGTCCATGATCGGCATGATCGCCCTGGCCGGCATTATCGTGCGCAACTCGATACTGCTGGTCGACTTCATCAATGAGGAACTGGCCAGGGGTGTGGCGTTTGAGGAGGCCGTAGTGCGTGCCGGGGCGATTCGGGCCAAGCCGATCGTGCTCACCGGCCTGGCCGCCATTCTCGGTGCCCTGTTTATCCTCGACGACCCGATCTTCCGCGGCCTGGCAATTGCGCTGATTTTCGGTCTGCTGATTTCGACGCTGCTGACGCTGGTGGTGATTCCGGTGTTGTACTACGCGCTGATGCGTAAACGGTTCGGGCAGAAACCTGTTGAGGCGTGATGGGCGCGATAGCGCCGCGAATTCGAGACGGGCGTCTATGAGCCTCGAAACACACCGCGGAAAGCACCGAAGTCTACGGATCGATACAGTCCTGTGCCGCAAGACTAAAGTACTTGCATGACCGGTTCGTTCCGGCGCGTTACCGACGACACTGCAACAACTCCCATGGCTGATCAAATGTGCGAGAACGGCAACACTTTGAGGGGCAGAGCATGTTCGGTTGTTGGTTACTGATCGGCAGTCTTCGCCCCAACCCAGTCGTTTGGTTGCCGTAAATATAAGCAATGGCTCAACGATAAATAGAGACCCAATGTATGGACTCCTCCCACCTAGCAACTTGGGTTGAGTGTTGACGAAAACGCTCACAGGAGGAGTCCACACATGAACAAGTTAAACGTAATTGGAGTCGATTTGGCAAAGAACGTGATTCTGGTGTCGGTACTGTCGCGCTCGAACCGGGAGTTGCAGAATCGGGCGCTGACCCGGTCCAAGTTCGCCGAGTTCCTAGGCAGTCAGAAGCGCAGCCTGGTGGCATTCGAGGCCTGCGGCAACAGCGCACCATTGGGCGCGGAGTGGCACAGCGGCACGGCCACGATGTAAAGATCATTCCTGCGAAGGTGCTTACACCGTACCGGCAGGGCCACAAGACGGACGAGAACGATGCACTGGTGGTAGCCGAGGCGGCAAGCCGGCCGAGTGCAAAGGAAGCGCCACTGAAGACGATCGACCACCAGGGTTTGGAGGCGATCCAGCGATCGCGTGAACTACTGGTTCATGCTCGCACCGGTTTGTCCAACCGCCTGCATGGTTTGCTGATGGAGTTCGGTATCGTCATTCCGCGGGGTTTTGCTGCGCTGCACCGGCGGATTCCGGAGAGCCTGTAGGATGGGGATAACGAGCTGCCGGATCTGTATCGTCCGACGTTTCACCTGTTGTACGGGCGATTATGCGAACTGCGGGATGACCTCAAGCGGGTGACTGCCGAGATCGAAAGTCTGGTCCGGGAGAATGCGTTCTGCGCGCGGTTGACGGCGCTGGAGGGCGTCGGGCCGATCGGTTCAGTGCTGTTGTTCGCCACCTTGGGCACGGGCAATGCCTTCGGCAACGGCAGAGAGTTCTTGGCCTATCTGGCTTAACACCCAAGCAGTACAGCAGCGGCGGCAAAGTGAATTTGGTGGGGATTAGCCGGCGGGTTGCGACCCGATTAGTTCAGCGAGAGACCAGGATCAGATAGAGGATATCCGCCCCGGTAAAACCTGTTCGCATGTGAGGCCTTAGAGTCCATCGACCCAAAGAGGAACCGGGGTGCGCATACATTGAGGGCTAGGGGATAGCTTCCCCACTGAAAAGCCGAATATACGGACGCGTCTGATGTCTGAAACAGGCCCCTCGCTAACCGGGAGGAGTCCATATACGAATGCGACATTGAGCGAAGCGATCGAACCTAAGGAAAACCCCGATGGTCGTCACTGGTCTGACTGTGTATTCTTGACCCATTACGGATGTACAAGCTGGCTGAACACCGCTCCACCTGATAGTCTGACGTTCCGGATTCGCGCGCAAGGATGCGAACATGTCGCCTCTGACATCCCCCTTAGCGCCGGCGTCGCAGAGATTTTGCATACGAAGCGCGGCGGATTGACTTACCCCTGTTCCAACCGTTTGTTATTGAGTGTTTGCGGAGATCAAAATGAACCGTCAGTTGAATGCTAGTCGCAAACCTGGTCGGATGCTTGTATTGACGCTATGGAGCGGTGTCTACGGGTTGGGTATGGCCGGATTGCCGGGGATCGTCCACTCAACTGACTGCGGCGGCACCCTGCAGCCCGGACAGGTACTCAACGCCCCTTTGCTCGATTGCAATGTGTTTCCAGCGCTGACTATTGAGGGGCCTGGCAGCTTCGACCTCAACGGCCACACCATTTCTTGCGCCTTGCCTGGCGACGGTACGCTTGCTGGCACGGGAATTATGGTGGTTGGATCCGGCGCAAACATCCGTCACGGCACAATTGAGAACTGTGATCGGGGTGTGGTCGTCGGCGGTGACGGGGAGCACAGGCTGAAGCGGTTAACCGTGCAGTCTCAGGATGTAACGGACAACGTCGCGAACCTTTACAACGATGGTATCGCCTTCCAGGTATTTAGCAGACAAAATCGATTTATCCGAAACAGGGTTATTCAATATGCGGGGGAGGGGTTCAGGCTGGATGACGATTCAGCTAACGAAAACGTCCTTAGCCTTAATCGGGTGACAGAAAGCGCTAATCATGCCTTTCGGGTGCGTCGCGGACAGCACAATCTATTTGTGTCAAATGTTGCCCGCGACAACACGGGGCCCAAAGGCGGAAAAGTCCAAGGAGAAGGGTTTAGATCACAGGACCGTGGCACCAAGTTTATTCTCAACATAGCGACTGGCAACGGTGACGAAGGATTCCGCCTCCGCGACGAAACAGCAACGGAAAACCTATTGATCGGGAATACTGCAACGGGGAACGGCTTACAGCCGTGCAGTTTAGCCGCGGAAGACGTTAATCCTGGGATTGCCGCCACAGGCGGTAGTTCGGGTAACTGGATACTTCATAATACTGTAAACGGCAATTGCCTGGGGATCGTTGTTGGCACCCTCTCGGTGGGGAATTGGGTGGCCAAAAATATCGCTTTGAATAATGCACTCATCGACCTGGCCGACGGCAACTCGAACTGCGACATGAACAGGTGGTTGCGCAACGAGTTCAATACAAGCGCAGCGGGTCCGCTATTCAACGAGGACCCAGGATGTATCCAGTAGGATGGCAGGGATCGCCTGGCTATGGGGATCCATACCAGTCGAAATGGATCAAAGGTCAGCGAACCCGGTTGCATGAGAACGATCGCTTGCAGTTTTAACCTGCCATAAGCTGGTATTTCATCAATGAAGTAAAGTGCCCGAACTTCCCCGTACCCCGATGCCCCGGCGGGTTGACACTTCGGTCTCGCGATCGGCAGATTAGTAGTCGAAACCGGTAGTAAAGAGAACTGTTATATCAAAGTTTTCTAATAGGCGGTTCACGACCCGCATACGTCGCTCGCGCCGCTCAGCGAACCGGCAGAAGACACGGCAAAATCGGCCGTTGGAATACACCCCACGATAGGCCCGAAAGCAGCGATTACTCGTTCCTTCGCGCCCGAACATTCCCCCACAAACCGGTAATTGGCAATTGTCAATGCGCGTATTGCTAGCCTTGCAGTAGAGTCTGCGCGTATTCAGAGATACTAAACTGCGGCTCGGCACCTCTCGCGAGCCGCTTCAGCTCAATAAACATTCATATGCAGGAGGCAACAATGTTGAAACGATCCCTCTTTTACTTAGGCGTTTCCGCTGTACTGGGTTCGTCTGTAGCGATGGCGCAATATGAAGGCGATATCTCCCCGCAAGAGGCATTTCAGTGGGCCAGCACGGAGGGGAATGTGTACATACTCGACGTGCGAACCGGTCAGGAGTGGAAATGGGTAGGTCATCCGGGTCCGAACGGGCTGGCCGACAGCAAGGGTAAGGGCCTCTCATTTAACTCCGGCGCCGGGTTGGAAGGAAAAGTTGTCAATATCTCCTACTGGCTCGACGATGGGAACGGGGGGTTCATCAAGGGTCCTGATAATGGACCCCAAGATTATTTTTACAGCGAAGTAACTGGGAAATTCAATTCCAATGATATTCTGCTGATCCTTTGTCGAACGGGTGGACGCGCTTTGCTAGCGGCACAGTACCTCGGTGACCCTACAGGCCTCAATTACACGACCTACAGAATCGAACACGGTTTTCAGGGTGATGCGAACGATGAGACGAAACCGGGGCCCGATACGCTTTATCGGGACGTCAACGGATGGGTGAACGGCAAGCTTCCCTATAACGACGATTCCAGCGGTGCCTATTACCCTCCCCAGTAGGGCGAATACTCTGCCGGGGCACTGCAGAGGACCAAGCCGTGTCGCGGGACAGGGCGCAGCACTGCGTTCCGTTGCAGACCGTGCACACTGAGATCAGTAAGGACTCCCGAAGCACTCCGGGCGGCACTTCGACCTTAATTTTCCCAGATTAGTCAAACGGCCATGAAGGAACTCACAACCCATCGTGGCCTCTTTTTATTACTAGTGTAGACCGCCAAACAGTATGTAAGTTATGAACGTGGGCGGTACGGCCATGTGTATGGTCTCCGACCGAAGAAACAGCGATATTCGAATCTAATAGCGGAACAGGTAGTGTCAATATTGTTTCGCACATTGCTTCGGGCGCGAGGAAACCGGATAGACAGGCGACGTTCGGCCCGGTTCCTGGCAGAGGGACGCCGTGACCGGTTCTGTCCCAGCGGCATGGACAGCGGACACTGGACGTTTTGATGGTGCCAGTTGATTCCGCTGGGCCCCGGCAGCCCGTCGCCTGTTCGATCAGCCGTCCACAGTCCAGTCGAACTTGCCGCTGGCACCGCGGTACTTCTTGTCGTAGGGCTTGGCCTCGATGGCGATATTCTTCGGTTCGAAGTTCGGGGGCAGCATCAGCTCGCCGTCGACACTCTGTTGCCCCGAGAAACGCATGTCGAGGTAGGGGCGCGTTTCCGATGAGACCTGTTTGAGCGAGAGCCGCACCGGTTTGCCGTTCGACAGCCCGTTGACGGCGATCCAGATGGTGCCCACCACCTGGTCTGCC
>CBDTYI010000078.1:0-10029 GCA_965364565.1 uncultured Gammaproteobacteria bacterium
GATCAATCAGGCACAACAGATCTGCCTGGTGCGACAGTTCAGACATGCAGCCGGTGGCTGGCTTTGGGAACTGCCGGCCGGGAAGATCGACCACCCCGAATCACCGCAACAGACCGCGCAGCGCGAACTTCAGGAGGAGGCCGGAGTCGCCGCCGGCGACTGGCATTCACTGGGCAGTTTTCTCAGCACGCCGGGTTTCTGTGACGAACGCATACACCTTTATCTGGCCCGCACGCTCACCCCGGTCCCTGCCGACCTCCATGCCCATGAAGTTATCGAGGTTCACTGGCTCGACTTCCACCAGGCGCTGGAGCAGGCGCAGCAGGGTGTGATTGAGGATGGTAAAACCCTCGTTGGCCTGTTACTCGCCGCTCCGTTGCTGGCGTAGCCCTGCTGCACCGGGGCTCGGTGTGCCGCCACGGTTTGAGCGGCGGAACGGCAGCCGGCCTATGGTAATATTGAGTACCTGATCACACAGGAGTGACGGTGAAATTCTGCAGCAGTTGTGGAGCACCGGTGGCGTTGCGCATTCCCCAGGGCGACGATCGCGAGCGCTTTGTGTGCGACGGTTGCCAGACGATCCACTATCAGAATCCGAAAATCGTGGCGGGTTGTATCCCCGAGTGGCGGGGGCGCATCCTGCTGTGCAAGCGTGCCATAGAGCCGCGCTACGGCTTATGGACGCTGCCGGCGGGCTTCATGGAGAACGGCGAGACCACTGAACAGGCGGCACTGCGCGAGACTTGGGAAGAGGCGCGCGCGCGGGTGGAAATCACCGGTCTTTACACCCTGTTCAGCATTCCCCATATCAACCAGGTGTATATGCTGTTTCGCGGCAGCATCATCGACGGCGGCTACACGCCGGGTCCGGAAAGCCTGGAATGCCGACTGTTCACGGAACCCGAAATACCGTGGGAGCGGTTGGCTTTTCCGGTGATGAAAGAAACGCTGCAGCGTTACTACAGCGACAGGAACAGGGGCAACGGTTTCCCGCTGCACCGCGGAGAGATCATCAAACACCCGGCCCGCCCCGCCTAGTGGAGCGGGCCTGTTTCGTTGGTTCAGGCGACGGCCCGCGAGCCGCTCACCACCGAGGCGTCTGAAGCCGGTGATTCCCGGTCGTGGTCGGTGCTGAACAGCAACGCGCGCAGTGCCCGGCGCTGTTCGCCGCTGATGCCATCGAACATCAAGCCCACGCCACGCGCCGACTGATGCACGACCATTGCCGGCAGCCGCATCCCGGCCTTTCCACAGCCGAGAAACTCAACCTCCAATCGCTCGTTTTTGCGCCACTCGCTGCTGCCGGC
This sequence comes from uncultured Gammaproteobacteria bacterium, assembly GCA_965364565.1. GTDB lineage: Bacteria > Pseudomonadota > Gammaproteobacteria > DSM-19610 > DSM-19610 > Thiogranum. Next base: position 1,308 of record CBDTYI010000078.1, read on the forward strand.
TCTTATAAACACGCCCCCAAGCCCAAGGTTTCGGCTGAAACTGCTCTGCACCGGTAATCCATTCTTATAGATGAGCAGCTGAAACTCGAAGGGCTTACGAACACTGCATCGGTGTTCCATTCCATCCTCCTATGATAATCAGGTTGGTCCATCGTAGTTTTATCGTCCTCCTGAGGCATTACTTGAAAACCTGAAGTACTACTTTAAGTGTTAACACTAACTCAGCATTTGACCAGGATCAATATTCGATCAGTGAAATGTGCGCCTGGTTATCCCCGACAGCCGCTAACTGTCGGGCAGCGACAACAGGCTGGCATTGCCACCCATTGCAGCCGTGTTCGCACTGCAGGTGCGCTCCGTTGCAAAACGGTACAGGTATAGTGGACCACCGGCTTTGGGCCCGGTTCCCGACAGGCCTTCACCGCCAAACGGCTGTACCCCCACAACCGCCCCGATCATATTCCGGTTGATATACAGATTACCTACTCTGGCGCGAGCCTTGACACGCTGCCAGGTGTCTTCGATGCGACTGTGCACCCCCAGGGTAAGCCCGTATCCGGTGGCATTGACGGCATCGACCACGGCATCCAGGTGATCACCGCGGTAGCGTATGACATGCAGAATGGGACCGAACACCTCCTTGTCGAGCAGCTCCAGCGAATCCAGTTCAAACGCCTGCAGCGGGAAGAAACTGCCTGCCGCCAGATGCGCGCCGGGGCGGACGCGTTGCAGCAGCCGGGCCTGCCGCTGCATGCGCTCGACGTGTGGCTGCAGGCTCTCCACCGCCCGGGCGTCGATCAACGGCCCCACGTCCGTGGCCAGCGAGCAGGGGTCACCGATCCGGATTTCCTGCATGGCACCGCCCAACAGCGCGATGACCCGCTCGGCAATCTCATGCTGTACGAACAGAACCCGTAGCGCCGAGCAGCGCTGGCCGGCACTGTTGAAGGCGGAATGCACCACGTCAGCCACCAGCTGTTCCGGCAGGGCCGAGCTGTCGGCGATCATCACGTTCTGGCCGCCGGTCTCGGCAATCAGCGGCACGATCGGACCACGCCGTTTCGCCAGGCTACGCTGAATTGCCCAGGCGGTCTCTGTCGAGCCGGTCAACGCGACCCCGCTCAGGGCGGCATGGGAGAACACACGGCTCCCGATATCGCTCCCGCTTCCGGGCAGGAAATGCAGCACCTGCCCAGGGATTCCGGCCCGTTCCAGAATGCGTACCGCCGCGTAGGCGGTAACCGGGGTCTGGCGGGCCGGCTTGGCCAGTACCGCGTTTCCCGCAGCGAGTGCCGCGGCGACCTGCCCGACGAAAATTGCCAGCGGAAAATTCCACGGACTGATGCAGACGAACACACCGCGTCCATGCAGCCGCAGTTCGTTTTGCTCACCGGTGGGGCCCGGCAGCACTCGGGGCAACTCGAATTCGTGCTCGGCCTGCCAGGCATAGTAGCGGCAGTAATCGACCGCCTCACGCAGCTCGGCCACCGCGTCGGCAATGGTGCGGCCGCCTTCACGAACCACGCAGGCAATCAGCCGTGGGGCATCCTGCTCGAACAGTTCGGCTGCCCGCAGCAGGCATTCGCCACGGTGTTTGCCACCCAGCATATCCCAGTCGGGCGCAGCCTCAGCGGCCAGGTCCATAGCACGATCGATCAGCTCGGCACTGGCCTCAGCCACGTGACCGATAACCTGTCCGCGGTCCGCCGGGCTGTCCAGCGCGCGCACCTCGCCGTCACCGTCCTCGCCACCGACACGACTGCTGGCACGCCAGGTTTCGCACCAAGCCTGCCGCAGCTGCTCCTCGAGCCTGGCGATCACGAGCGGATCACTGAGATCCCAGCCGTGCGCATTGCGACGGTCAGCACCATAAAGATCGCGCGGTAGCGGAATGTGTGGATGCGGCTGGCATTGCAGCGTTTGCACGCGGTCACAGGGATTCTCGACCAACTGATCGAGGTCCAGCCCCTCGTCACTCAGCTGGTTGATGAAAGAGCTGTTAGCGCCGTTCTCCAGCAGGCGTCGCACCAGGTAGGGCAACAACTCATCGTGGCTGCCAACCGGGGCATAGACACGCACCGGCGGAGGCTGATCCATGCAGTCGTCGAGCACAGCGTAGAGGCTTCCCGCCATCCCGTGCAGGCGCTGCAATTCATAGTCGCGCCCCTCGGCCAGTTCGTGCACCCAGGCCAGCGTCATGGCATTGTGGGTGGCGATCTGCGCGTAGAAGCAGTCGGGATGGCGCAGCACAAACCCGGCGCATGCGAGGTAAGACACGTCGGTCGCGGACTTGCGGGTGAAGACCGGGTAACCATCCAGACCGCGCTCCTGCGCGCGCTTGATCTCGCTGTCCCAGTAGGCGCCTTTGACCAGTCGCACGGGGATACAACGCCGCTGCAGGCGGGCCAGCCGCTCGAGCCACTGCAATACCGGCCAGGCGCGCTTCTGATAGGCCTGCACTGCCAGGCCAAGCCCCTGCCAGGCGTCGCCGCTGAGTTCCCGCACCAGCAGTTGAAAAATATCCAGCGACAGCTCCAGCCGATCCGCCTCCTCAGCGTCGAGCGTCAGGCTGATCCCGACCGACGCAGCCTGCTCGACCAGGGTCCGCAGGCGCGGCACCAGCTCGCTCAGCACACGTTCCCGCTGCGCGTATTCATAGCGCGGATGCAGTGCGGAGAGCTTGATCGAGACGCCTGGCTGTTCGCGCAGTGCTCGCCCCGCCTGGACGCTGTGACCGATATCCACTATCGCCGCACGGTAGGCCTGGAAGTAGCGCTCCACGTCCCCGGCGCTGCGCGCTGCCTCGCCCAGACAGTCATAGGAGTAACGCACATCGCCCCGTGTCGAGGCGCGCCGCAGCGCCGCGCCGATGTCACGCCCGCTCACAAACTGCTCGGCGAGCACCCGCATCGCTCCATGCAGGGCGAGCCTGACGACCGGTTCTCCGAGGCGCGTCACCAGTTGTTTGAGGGACGGCTGCGCGGCACTCCCGGTCAAACCCTGAGCACCAACCAGCCTGCCCGTCAGCAGCAGCCCCCAAGTGGACGCGTTCACCAGCAGAGAAGCGCTGCCGCCCAGATGTTCATCCCAGTGTCCTTTGGCGAGACGATCGCGAATCAGGCGGTCGGCCGTAGCAGCATCGGGGATGCGTAACAGCGCTTCCGCGAGGCACATCAGCAGCACCCCTTCGCGCGAGGAGAGGTCGTATTCCTGCAGAAAGGCTTCGATTCCGATCTGTTCCGAGGCGCGCTTGCGCGCCGCCGCGGCGAGTGTGCGGGCGTTGTCCTGAACCGCCTGTTCGCGCTCGGGCGCCAGCCGGGCATTTTGCAGCCGTTCCCGGAGACAGGCGGTTTCATCGATCCGGTAGGCTTGCCTGATCGCCAGGCGCAGCGCTTCGAGCTGTACCTCTCCCGACTCGCTTACCATTGCAGCATTACGCCCTCGCTGTGAAACCACATGCTAGTATCAGACGGTAACCCCTTGCGGTGACGGTCCCGAGGAGCCCTCGCCATGGCACGTATACTACACACCAGGTTCTATATTAGTCGGCTGCTGGCCGCTGTGCAGTCCCGGTGCGAAACAACTCTGGCCGCCATCCCGCGCTCCGGCAGCTGCCGGCCAGCCGACCGGCCCCTGTTTCCGGACGGCGCAGGCGTGCGCAGCGGGTTGTTCATCAACGCCTGCTGTGCCGTATGCCGCCACTGTCGCTGCGATGCACAGGTCGCAGTTGCCAACCTCGAGCAGGCTTTGCGCCTGACCGCTTCCGGGCTCGCTGCAAGGGTCAATATGAGCACCGGAGTACACTAATCATGCAGGGCGTGTTCCTTGATCTCGACAGTGTGCACCCGTCCGATCTCGATCTGGCGCAGCTGCGGGATTGCCTTCCCCACTGGCAGTTTTACCGCCACACCGGACCGGATGACGTGCCTGCGCGTATTCAGGCGGCTGACGTGGTGGTCACCAACAAAGTTCCGCTCACTGCCTCCAGCATCCAGGCAAGCCCGGACCTGCGGCTGATCTGCGTTGCGGCCACCGGCACCAACAATATCGACCTCGCTGCGGCCAGCGCCGCCGGCGTAGTCGTCAGCAACGCCACAGACTACGCGACCGCATCGGTTGTCGAACACGTCTTTGCAATGCTGCTGACGCTGAGCCGGCGACTCGATGGCTATCGCCAACGGGTGCACGCCGGTGACTGGACGAACAGCCCGCATTTCTGCCTGTTTGATGAAACCATCGATGAACTGGCGGGAAAGCGCCTGGGTATCATCGGCTATGGTGTTCTGGGTCGCGCCGTAGCGAATCTGGCGCGCGCTTTCTCCCTGCAGGTCGACATCGCCCAGCGCCTCCACGACACCCCCCTCCCCGACCGTCTGCCGCTCCCGCAACTGCTGGCGAGCTGCGATGTAATCAGTCTGCATTGCCCGCTCACCGAGCAGACCCGCGGTCTGATCGGTGCGACGCAGCTGCGCCAAATGAAAGACACTGCACTCTTGATCAACACTGCGCGCGGCGGCATCGTCGATGAACAGGCCCTGCTGGGCGCCCTGCAGCAGGGCTGGATTGCGGGCGCGGGTATCGATGTGCTGGCCGAAGAGCCGCCGGCCGCCTCCCATGCCTTGCTCCGGTATGAGTCGCCGCGCTTGATCGTAACACCGCATATAGCCTGGGCCAGCCGGGCCGCCCGGCAGCGGCTGATCGGCGAAATAACCGCAAACATCCTTGCCTTCGGCAACGGGAGTCCGCGCAACAGGGTGTGCTGAGAATCCCTGCCTCTACCCACGGACCGGTATGACAGGAGGCCGCGAACCGGCGCCGCCTAGTGACGCGGACGGCGCATGCGCCATACGCCCCTCGGCTTCGCCAGGTTGACTTTCAGATTGCGACCCTCGAATTCCATTCCGTCCGTGGCGCTGATGGCGGTCTCGGCAGACTCGTCATCCATTTCCACAAACGCGAAGCCGCGCGGTTTGCCCGTGTAGCGGTCGTTGATCAGCTTGACCGACTTGACCTCCCCATGCGCCGCAAACAACTCACGCAACTTTTCCGACGTGATGTCAAAGGAAATATTGCCCACATAGATGGATTTCATTCTTCTTCCCAACCTCCTATTGGACTCCTGATAGCCGGCACAGGAGCAGGTTCCCTCGGTATGCGGAAAAACGCATCATCTTTCGTGTGCCACAGCGCCTGGATCGGCGCCTGCACATCTCGCGCTGCCATCGTACGCGGCGAGAATGCTGCAAAAACACGGTGTTGCCTGCGGCACGAAAAGTATAGACCATCAACAGCAACAATAAAGGCCGACGTCTGTGCAGTTCATGTTTAACCCCGGTATACTCGAACTACAGCCTGGAGCGTGTCTGGAGCGGCTAATGGAAAGCGGTATGGATTTGAGCTGGACCTGGGGAATGGGCTTGATCGGGTTCGCCTTTGGCGTCGCCTGTGGGGTGGGTATAGGCTATCTGACCTTGTGCAACAGTCGTCGCAGCCAGGTACTGCAGGAAAAATGTGACGCCCTGCAGCGCGAGTTCGATGCTTATCGCAGCGAAGTGGGGCAGCATTTTCAGCGCACATCGCAGCTGGTACAGAAAATGACCGACAGCTATCGCGAGGTGTACGAACACCTGGCGACCGGCTCGCAGGCACTGTGCCGGAATCCGGTCAGCACCCCGCGCCTGGATATTCCGGACCAGCCGGTGCTCGAGTCCGCCAAGACCAGCCCGGCGCCAGAGAGCTTCTCGGATGCCGAAACCAACGGCCTGAACGAAACCGACACCGACACCGACGACTACCTGGGTGACTCACCGCACGTGCCGACCCTGGAGATGCAGGACCAGGAACCGGCGACTACTCGCCGTACACCGTAACGGAGATCTGACGCCGGTGCGCCGCGCACCGGTGCTCCCAGAGGTAAATGCCTTGCCAGACGCCGAGGTCGCAGCGGCCACCCGCAACGGGTACGCTGAGTGAACTGGACGTCAAAATGCTGCGCACATGCGCGGGCATGTCATCCGAACCCTCATCCACATGACGAAATATCGGATCGCCATCGGGCACGAGCCGGGTCATGAAACGCTCCAGATCCGACCGCACCTCGGGATCGGCGTTCTCGCACAGCATCAGCGAGGCACTGGTGTGGTGCAGGAAAACGAGACAAATACCGGTTTGTATTCCGGATTCGTCCACCCGCGCCTGCACCTCATCGCCGACCGGGTAACTCCCCCTGCCCCGGGTAGGCAGCTGAAAAGACGATTGGAAAACCATTTTATCCTGCCCTTTGTTTGACGCTTTCAGTATAATTGCTGATCTTTTTTGCTGTGAGTACCACCTTGTGATCGAACGCCTCCGCAATATTGCCATAATCGCCCACGTTGACCATGGGAAAACCACCCTGGTTGACAAGCTGCTGTCGCAGTCCGGCACCCTCGGTGAACGCGCCGTGACGCCGGAGCGTGTCATGGACTCCAACGTGCTGGAACGCGAGCGCGGCATTACTATCCTGGCCAAGAATACCGCCATCAAGTGGCAGGACTACCGCATCAATATTGTCGATACTCCGGGTCACGCCGACTTCGGCGGCGAAGTGGAGCGAGTATTGTCGATGGTTGATTCGGTGCTGCTGCTGGTGGATGCCGTCGACGGCCCCATGCCACAAACCCGCTTCGTGACCCAGAAGGCGCTGGCGCGCGGTCTGCATCCCATCGTGGTCATTAACAAGATCGATCGCCCGGGCGCACGCCCCGCGTGGGTGCTGGACCAGACCTTTGACCTGTTTGACCGACTGGGCGCCACCGACGAGCAACTGGACTTCCCGGTAGTGTATGCGTCTGCGCTGAACGGCTATGCAAGCCTCAGTGATACGGTGCGCGAAGGCGACATGGAACCACTGTTTCAGACCATTGTCGACAAAGTGCATCCGCCCCAGGTGGAACTGGAAGATCCATTTCAGCTGCAGATCTCACAGCTGGACTACAACAGTTATGTCGGTGTCATCGGCATCGGCCGCATCGCCCGCGGCCGCGTCAGGACCAACACACCGGTGACTATCGTCGGCCACGATGGCCAGCGCCGCAGCGGGCGTATCCTGCAGATTTTCGGCTTCCTGGGCCTCGAGCGCGTGGAGGTTCCCGAAGCCAGCGCCGGCGACATCATTGCGTTTACGGGTATCGACAAGCTGTATATATCCGACACCCTGTGCGACCCCAATGGGGTCGAGGCGCTGGCGCCACTGACGGTCGATGAACCGACAGTCAGCATGACCTTTCAGGTCAACAATTCACCCTTCGCCGGCAAGGACGGCAAGTTCGTCACCTCGCGTCAGATCAAGGAACGCCTGGAGCGCGAGCTGCTGCATAACGTGGCCCTGCGCGTGCAGGAAACCGAAGACCCGGACAAGTTCCGCGTTTCCGGGCGCGGCGAGCTGCACCTGTCGGTGCTGATCGAGAATATGCGCCGCGAGGGTTACGAGCTGGGCGTGTCGCGTCCCGAGGTGATTGTGCGTGAAATCGACGGACAGAAACAGGAGCCCTACGAGCAGGTCACGGTAGATGTCGAAGAGCAGCATCAGGGGACGTTGATGGAAAAGCTCGGCCAGCGCGGTGGTGACCTGCGCGACATGGTCCCCGACGGCAAGGGCCGCGTGCGGCTCGACTACATTCTGCCATCGCGCGGCCTGATCGGATTTCGCACCGAGTTCCTCACCGCGACCCAGGGAACCGGGCTGCTGTACAGCGTGTTCGATCACTACGGCGCCCTGAAAAAAGGCGACTTCGGCAGCCGCAACAACGGGGTACTGATCGCCAACGGTCCGGGCAAGGCGCTGGCTTACGCCCTGTTCAACCTGCAGGAGCGCGGGCGCCTGTTTATCGGCCACGGAGAAGAAGTGTACGAGGGCATGATCATCGGCATCCACTCGCGCAGCAATGACCTGGTGGTCAATCCGCTCAAGGCCAAACAGCTGACCAATATCCGCGCCGCCGGCAGCGACGAAAACATTCTGCTGACGCCGCCGATCCGCATGTCACTGGAACAGGCTCTGGAATTTATCGATGAGGACGAGCTGGTCGAGGTGACGCCTAACCATATCCGTCTGCGCAAGAAGCTGCTCGCAGAGCACGAACGCAAACGTGCAGCGCGGGCCAGCTAACCCGGAGCAGCGGCGCTTCCCCTACCTTTCGTCATAAACGGCCATGATCGACTGCAGCTCGCGCAGCAGGCTGGCGCATTGTTGCGGGTCGAGCAACTTGTACTCGGGCCGCGACTGCGCCTGCTGCAGCGCCCTGATGCAGTCTCTCACCAAGGCGCAGCCCAACGCACAGATTGCCTCGACCGTCTGTTCGACCTCGGGTTCCAGACTGTTCATGACTCGGCCCACCACATACGTAGACGTAAACCCGCCTCGGAGGTATATCCCACCTCGACAAAACGGATTTCCCCGCGCGCATCGATAACCACGCTGGTCGGCACCCCGCGCACGCCGAACCGACCGGCTATCCGTCCCTGCGCATCAAGTAACACGGGATAGGCGACACCCCTGCTCCGCATCCATTCCCGTATCTCCTGCGCGTCGGCATCATCCAGCGCGACCGTCAATACCGCGTGATCCCGCGCGATTCGATCGATACTCGCCTGCTGCAGGGTGCACACCGGGCACCAGCTTGCCCAGAAATGCAGCAGCACAGGCCGTCCACGATAATCCTGCATGGAAACCGGCTGCCCG
>CBDTYI010000079.1:0-9973 GCA_965364565.1 uncultured Gammaproteobacteria bacterium
TCGCCGGTGGTCGGTCGAATTCTCGCAGAGCTGATTCTCGACGGGCGCAGCGAGCTGCCGGTGGAACCCTTCCGTATCGAGCGGTTTGCAGCCTGACCTCGAATGCGCAGTGGGTGACTGGTAGCGGCAACGCGGAGTCGCTATGCTTAGGCAACTTTACGCGCTCGCAATGACGCGTTGATGAGGGTTTTCGCACGTCATTGCATTCGCCACGGAGACCATGATGCACAAGCTGTCGCCAACCGGGCGCCTGAACGGACTGTGTGTAGCAGAGCCGGGTGATCCTTCAGCTGCATTGCCGCTTGGGGAGCCCCTGTGAGCAAGCTGCGCCATGTAGTCAATCTGAGCCTGTTTCTGTTCGCCGTGTGGCTGGCGCTTTCCGGCCACTACACGGCGCTGCTGCTGGTACTGGGCGTCGTTGCGAGCCTGTTCGTCGTGCTGCTCGCCACGCGCGCGGAGCTGGTCGACGGGGAGGTGGATCCGGTGCTGCTCAAACCCCGTGTGTTGCTGTACTGGCTGTGGTTGGGCAGAGAGGTCGTCAAATCGAATATCGATGTCACCCGGCGCATACTCGACCCGAAGATGCGCATCAGCCCGAACGTGCTTCGGGTCAAGGCGACGCAACGCACCGACCTCGGGCGGGTCACCTACGCCAATTCCATCACGCTGGTGCCTGGCACCGTGGCGATGAGCGTCGAGGCGGATGAAATCACCGTGCACGCGCTCACCTGGGACGTGGCCGCCGACCTGCAGCGCGGCGAAATGGATCGCCGCATCACGGATATGGAGCGTGACTTCTGATGTTTGCCGTTGCCGCGGGCGCAATCCTGGTGGCGATCGGCCTGGCCCTGATTCACGCTTTCCGGGGGCCGACGCTGTATGATCGCATTCTGGCGGTAAACATGGTCGGTACCCAGATCGTGCTGATGGTTGCGGTGCTCGGATTTCTGGCCGGTCGGCCGGAGTTCCTGGATATCGCGCTGGTGTACGTACTGATCTCCTTCGTCAGCACGCTCGCGGTGCTCAAGTTCTGCTGCCGCCGCCACGAGCCACCGGACTGTCACTGCAAGGTGGGAGAGGAGGACTGATGCAGCTGCTGGTCGATATCCTGAGCTGGGTGTGCCTGCTGGGCGGCGGAGTGTTCCTGATCGCCGGTGCCATCGGTATTCTGCGCTTCCCGGATTTCTATTCCCGTCTGCACGCGCTGGGCGTGTGCGACACCATGGGCGCCGGACTGATACTGCTGGGCCTGATGCTGCAGGGCGGCCTGACCCTGGTCACCGTCAAGCTGATGCTGATCCTGTATTTTGTTCTCTTCACCGGCCCCACGGCGATTCATGCGCTGGCCGCGGCGGCGCGCCTCTCGGGTGTCGAACCGGAGGGCGGCGAGGGGGGGCGGCAGCAATCGAGCACCTGATAAACAATGTGCTGCTGGGACTGCTGGTGATTACCGGCCTGGTGATCGCACGCATGCGCAGCCTGTTTGCGGTCGCGATGTTGACCAGCATCTACAGCCTGCTGTCGGCGGCGGTGTTCGTGGTTCTGGATGCGGTGGACGTAGCGCTTACCGAAGCCGCGGTGGGAGCCGGATTCTCCACCATCGTCATGCTCGCTGCGGTGTCGCTGACCACCGAGCGGGAGGAGGCGCCGAAGCACCGGCCGCTGTTGCCGCTGCTGGTGGTGGTCGCTACCGGGGCCGCGCTGATCTACGGGACGCTGGACATGCCGCGTTATGGCGATCCGAACGCGCCGATTCACCAGCACGTCATGCCGGCGTATATGCAGGAAACCCCGGGAGAGATCGGCGTGCCGAACGTGGTGACCGCGGTGCTGGCGAGTTACCGGGGTTACGACACCCTGGGCGAGGTGACGGTGATTTTCACCGCCGGGGTCGGAGTGTTGATTCTGCTGGTGGCGCGTTCGCGCAGAGCTAATAAAGGGAACAAGAGGGAATGAAATCACTGGTTGTGCTGCGTGTCATCGCCAAGCTGTTTTTTCCACTGATCCTCATTTTCGCCCTCTACGTTCAGTTTCACGGCGATTACGGGCCCGGCGGCGGTTTCCAGGCCGGTGTCATTTTCGCTACCGGGTTTATCCTCTACGCCATGGTGTTTGGCCTCGACGCCGCGACCCGGGTCATTGCGCCTGGCCTGCTGCGTGTGCTGATGGCGGTCGGCGTGCTGATGTACGCGGGGGTCGGTTTCGAAAGTCTGATGCTGGGCGGCAACTTCCTGGAATACCGCGTGCTCGCCGATGACCCGGTAGGCGGCCAGCACCTGGGTATTGCGCTCATCGAACTCGGTGTGGGGATCACCGTGGCGGCGGTGTGCATTGCCGTATACTACGGCTTCGTGGGACGCGGACAGGAGTAGAGACGCACAGCGCGCGGCGTCTGTTGGAGGCCTATGTCGGATCTGCTCGGACTGTACAATTACTGGGTCGTCATCATTCTCATGATGACCGGTTTCTATATCGTTATCGCGCGTCCCAACCTGATCAAGAAGATCATTGGTCTGTTTCTGTTTCAGACTTCGGTGTTCATTCTGTTCATCAGCATGGCCAAGATCGAAGGCGGCAGCGCGCCGATTGTCGAGGCAGGCCGGGTATTGTATTCCAACCCGCTGCCGCACGTGCTGATTCTCACGGCGATCGTGGTCAGCGTGGCGACCACCGCGCTGGGCCTGGCACTGGTGATCCGCATCAAGGAGGAGTACGGCACCATCAACGAGGACGAGATTCACGTCCAGGACGAGGAGCCGTGAGCCCGACGCCGTGCTGATGCTCCACGCCCCCGCGCTGCAGGTCGCGTTGCCGCTGGCCGCGGCGCCACTGTGTCTGCTGATACGCCATGCGCGCTTCGCCTGGGCCTTCGCCACCCTGGTGAGCTGGGGCGTGCTGGCGATCGCGGTGCTGCTGGTGCGGCGGGTGTTTGCGGAGGGAACGGTCAGTTACGCCCTGGGTGACTGGGTCGCGCCGCTCGGCATCGAATATCGCATCGACATGGCCGGTGCGCTGATGCTATTGGTAGTCGCCGCTATCGGCGCCCTGGTGATGCCCTATGCCAGGGCCAGCGTGGAACACGAGCTGCGCGAGGACAGCGTCGGTCTGTTCTACACCTGCTATCTGCTGTGCCTGACCGGGCTGCTCGGCATCGTGGTGACCGGCGACACCTTCAATCTGTTCGTGTTCCTGGAGATCTCCTCGCTGTCCTCCTATGTGCTGATCAGCCAGGGTTGCTCGCGGCGCTCGCTGACCGCTGCCTACCAGTACCTGGTGATGGGCACCATAGGCGCCACCTTTATCCTGATAGGCATCGGTCTGCTTTACATGATGACCGGCACCCTGAATATGGCGGACCTGTCGCAGCGGCTGCCGGCTGTGACCGACACACGAACCATCCGCGTCGCCTTCGCGTTCGTGACCGTGGGTGTCAGTCTCAAGCTGGCCCTGTTCCCGCTGCACCTGTGGCTGCCCAATGCCTACACCTTTGCGCCTTCGGCGGTGTCGGCGTTTATTGCCGCAACCGCCACCAAGGTCGGGATCTACGTCCTGCTGCGTTTCTTTTTCACGCTGTTCGGCGTGTCGTTCTCGTTTGACGCCATGCACGTCGGCGACATTCTCATGATGCTGGCGGCGGCGGCAATGCTGGTCGCCTCTCTGGTGGCCGTGTTCCAGGACAACATCAAACGCATGCTGGCCTATTCCAGTGTCGCCCAGATCGGTTACATCGTACTCGGCATCAGTCTCGCCACGACGGCGGGTGTCGGCGCGGGCATGCTCCACCTGCTCAATCACGCGCTGATAAAGGCGGCGCTGTTCCTGGCGGTGGGCTGTATTTTTCTGCGCCTGGGTTCGGTGGATATTCGCGATATCAGGGGTATCGCCAAACGCATGCCACTCACCATGGCAGCATTCGTGGCCGGTGGTCTGAGCCTGATCGGCGTGCCGCTGACCAGCGGGTTTATCAGCAAGTGGTACCTGGCCGACGCAGCGCTGATGGACGGGCGCTGGCCGCTGGCGGTACTGATTCTTTTCAGTTCACTGCTGGCGGTGGCCTACGTCTGGCGGGTGGTGGAAGCCGCCTACTTTCAGCCCGCCGCAGAGCGCGTGCTGGCGCTGAAAGAGGCGCCCGCGGTGATGCTGGTCCCGACCTGGCTGCTGATCGCGGCAAATCTCTACTTCGGCATCGATGCTTCTCTGACGTCGGGGCTCGCACGGCGGGGCGCGGAGGCACTGTTGGGAGCCGGCGGGCCATGAGGCGATGACAGCGGCGGGCTTTGTTGCGGCATGACTCCTGAGACGACACTGCTGGCCAGCATTGGCCTGCCACTGGCAGCGACAGCGCTTATTGCCGCCTTCCACCGGCAGCCCAACCTGCGCGAATCGGTTACTCTGCTGACGGCGCTGTGCCTGTTTCTGCTCAACCTGTCGCTGCTCGGGGCGGTGCTGGAAGGCCAGCGGCCCGCTGTTCTGCTGGTCGAATCCCTGCCGGGCCTGTCGATCGCCTTCGCGGTGGAACCGCTGGGTATGTTGTTCGCGCTGGTCGCCTCGGGCCTGTGGATCGTCAATTCGCTGTATTCGATCGGCTACATGCGCGGCAACAGAGAGCACCATCAGACGCGCTACTATGTCTGCTTTGCGGTGGCGCTGGCCAGCACCATGGGCATTGCCTTTGCCGGCAATCTGTTGACCCTGTTCGTGTTCTACGAAGCGCTTACGCTCTCGACCTATCCACTGGTCACCCACCGGGGCAGCCCTGCCGCGGTGCGCGCCGGGCGTACTTACCTCGGCGTCCTGCTCGGCACCTCTATCGGACTGCTGCTGTTCGCCATTCTGTGGACCTGGCGGCTGGCAGGGACGCTGGACTTCGCGCCCGGCGGCATCCTCGCCGGTACGGCCAGCGATCCGGTCCTCGGTATTCTGCTGTTTCTGTACATGTTCGGCATCGGCAAGGCGGCGCTGATGCCGGTGCACCGCTGGCTTCCGGCGGCCATGATCGCGCCGACCCCGGTCAGTGCCCTGTTGCACGCGGTCGCGGTGGTCAAGGCAGGCGTGTTCGCGGCGGTCAAAGTGATCGTGTATGTTTTCGGCGCCGACCTGCTCACGAACCTGCAGGGCGGCGGCTGGCTGATCTATGTCGCCGGTGCCAGCGTGATACTCGCGTCGCTGGTTGCCCTGCGAGCGGACAACCTCAAGAGGCGCCTGGCGTATTCGACCGTGAGTCAGCTGGCGTTCATCATCATGGCCGCCGCGGTGCTGGTGCCCCTGTCGCTGATCGGCGCGGCGCTGCATATCGCCGCGCACGCCCTCGGCAAGATCACGCTGTTCTTCGCGGCCGGCTCGATCTATACCGCCTCCCACAAGACCGAGGTCAGTCAGCTCGCGGGCATCGGCCGGCGCATGCCCTGGACCATGGCGGCCTTCACCGTGGGCGCGCTTTCCATGGTGGGCATACCGCTGACGGCGGGCTTCGTGAGCAAGTGGTACATGCTGCTGGGGGCCATCGAGGCACAACAGCTGTTCGCCGTCGCGGTAATCGTGCTCAGCACGCTGCTCAACGCGGCCTATTTCCTGCCCATCGTCTACACGGCGTTCTTCGACGCACCGCAATCGGCGGGCGAGCAGACCGGGCACGGCGAGGCGCCGCTGCCCGTCGTCGTGGCGCTTGTCCTCACCGCGCTCGGCACCGTGGCGCTGTTCTTCGTTCCGGAGCTGCCCCTGGCGCTGGCGCAGCAGATGGTGGGAGCCGCGCCATGAAGCAGCACTGGCTGGTGCGACCCGCGACCATACGCTCGCTCTGGATCGGGTTCGTGCTGGTGCTCGTGCTGACCCTGCTCGTCGGTCTGCTGGCGCCCGCGCACGGTTATTTCGGCGTCGACGGCAGTTTCGGTTTCAACGCCTGGTACGGGTTCGCGACCTGCGTCGGGATGATCCTGGTGGCCAGGGCGCTGGGTTACTTTCTCAAACGCAGGGACAGCTACTATGACCGGGATTGAGCTCGTGCCGCCGGGCCTGGTGCTGATTGCCGGTGCCCTGTTGTTGCCGCTGTGCGGCCCGCGCTTGCGTGTTGTTGCCGTGCTGGGGCTGCCCCTGATCGCGCTGGCCCTGGTCTGGCAGATCCCCGATGGGGCCAGTCTGCGGCTGGCTTTCCTCGACTACCAGCTCGAGCCGGTGAGAGGTGACCGGTTGAGTCGCCTGTTCGGTACCGTATTCACGCTCATGGCGTTCGGCGGCGGATTGTTTGCGCTTAACCACGCGCGCCGTGTCGAGCTGGTGGCGGCACTGGTCTACGCCGGCGGCGCTCTTGGCGTGTGTTTCAGCGGCGACCTGTTGAGCCTGTTTGTGTTCTGGGAAGTCATGGCCCTGACCTCGACCCTGCTGGTCTGGTCGGCGATGACAGATCGGGCGCAGCACGCCGGCCTGCGCTACCTGCTGGTGCACCTGTTCGGCGGCGTGCTGCTGATGGCGGGCATCGCCTGGCATGTTACGGACAGCGGTTCGGTGGCCTTCACGGCCATGGCCCTGGACAGCCCCGCGCACTGGCTGATGCTCGCCGGTTTTCTGCTCAACGCCGGCGCGCCGCCGCTGTCCGCCTGGTTGCCGGACGCCTATCCCGAGGCCTCGCCGGGCGGCATGGTGTTCCTGTCGGCGTTTACCACCAAGATTGCCGTTTATGTGCTGCTGCGCGGTTTTCCCGGCGCGGACATCCTGGTCTACGTCGGTCTGTACATGATCTTCTACGGGATTGTGTACGCCCTGCTGGAGAACGATATGCGCCGCATCCTGGCCTACAGCATTGTCAACCAGGTCGGCTTCATGGTGTGCGGCATCGGCATCGGCACCGAGATGGCGCTGAACGGCGCCGCCGCACACGCTTTCACCCACATCATCTACAAGGCGCTGCTGCTGATGTCGGCGGGTTCGGTGCTGTACATGACCGGCAAGCGCAAGTGCACCGATCTTGGCGGCCTGTTCCAGAGCATGCCGCTCACCACGCTTTGCGGCATCGTCGGAGCGCTGTCGATTTCGGCGTTTCCGCTGACTTCAGGCTTTGTCAGCAAGTCGATGATCGGCGCGGCCGCCGCCGAACAGCAGCTGGTGCTGGTATGGTTCCTGCTGGCGGCGGCCTCCGCCGGGGTGTTCCTGCACGCGGGTATCAAGTTCCCCTGGTTCGTGTTCTTCCAGAAGGATTCCGGCCTGCGGCCGCCCGATCCGCCGCTCAATATGCGCCTGGCGATGATCCTGTTCGCGTTTCTGTGCCTCGGGCTGGGTGTGTGGCCGGCGCCGCTGTATGCCATGCTGCCGTTCCCGGTCGACTATATTCCCTACACGGGCGGGCATGTCATCGACAGCCTGCAGCTGCTGCTGTTTTCAGGCCTGGCCTTTTTTGTCATGCTGCCCTACCTGAAGCGGACCATGACCATCACCCTCGACACCGACTGGTTTTACCGCCGCCTGGCACCGCGCCTGGCCCGCGGCCTGATGCGCCTCGGCGACCGTTCGTATGCCGCGGTGCGACGGACGCTGGTGAAACGCGGCCAGACTGCACTGGCAACGCTGTTTCGCTATCACGGTCCGCAGGGCATCCTGGCGCGCACCTGGGCCACCGGCAGCATGGTGCTGTGGGTGGTTGTCCTGCTGGGTATCTACCTGATCGCCTATTATTACTGAGCTTGCCGATCGTTGCTGTTTGCGTGCCTGACCGCGAACGCCTGATCAGTTTTGTTCCGCGCCCGCGAGCGAATAGGTAATGCTCCGGTTGCGCCCCGACTGCTTCGCTTTGTACAGCGCCTGATCGCTGCATTCGATCCAGTGCTGGTGATCCCGGATGTCCTCGCCGCATTGCGCCAGGCCCAGGCTGATAGTGAAGCGGATATCCTTTCCGTCATGGGTCACGGTGTGGTTTTCAACCTGCTTGCGCAGGCGCTCCGCGAACACCATGGCGCCCTCCGGGACGGTGTCAATCAGAATCACGGCGAATTCTTCACCGCCGTAGCGCCCCGCAATATCGGTGGCGCGTTTGCATTCGGTCAGCAGCTTCGCCGTGATGCGAATAACTTCGTCTCCGGCCTGGTGCCCATAGGTATCGTTAACTTTCTTGAAATGGTCGATGTCAAACAGCACGAGCGTGCAGGGTGCCTTGGTACGATGGACGCGTTTGAATTCCGCGATCAGGCATTCTTCCCAGTAGCCGCGATTGTTCAGCCCGGTGAGCCGGTCGGTGCGGCTCAAGGCTTCGAGCTCGTCGTTGGCCTGTTCCAGCTGCATTTTCCCCACTGCCATATCGGTCACATCGTAGATGATAATGCCGATATGGTTTACCTTGCCGTCTGCGGACACCAGTGGCATCAGCGTTATATTCTGATACATGGTTTCCGCCGTCCCGGTGATGGGGCGATAGTTCCTGAACCGGAACAGGAAGGGGCGCTGTTCCCAGGTCGTAAAGGCACGGTTCTTGAGCAGGAAGACCGACTCCGCTTTATGCCTGAACCAGGTTTCCGGAATCGTGTCGAATGTTGCGAACAGGTTCTTGCCGATAACGTCATGCGGCGCTTTACCGCTGTGGTTGGCCATGAAGCCGTTCCACACCTGAATCCGGTACTCGACATCGATTACCACCAGGCCCACATCCATGGTCTGGATCATGTTCATGAGCCAGTGGAATTCTTTTAGTTCGGAATGCCTGTTTGGCATGGCTCAGTCCAGGGCGTAGGCAAGTTGTCTGTTCAGCGCGGGCAGGGAGTCTTCCGTGAACAGCAGCAGCAAATCGCAATTGATACGCCGGTTTTCAATACTGTAGGCGATTTCGATAGCAAGGGTGCGCTTCCAGTGCGAGGCATTGTATTTGAGCAGGTCACGCACTTTTACGTGCCGGCCGATGACCATGGGGTGTCCCTGGCTGAAGCTGATATCCAGTTGGTCGGCGATACCGGTCAGGCAGGCGCCGAGCAGGATGTTGGCGACATCCATGAGCAGTTCGAGCTGCGCCGTTTCGTCGATGTCACCTTTGTATTTCATCAGTTCGGCGATATCCGCGAAGCTCGATTCATTGAACATCAGCAGGGCTTCGCCGGCGATTCCGGCGCCTATGAAGCCCTGGCACACGGCCGACAGCGTGTCACTGTCCGCCACCTCGTTGAGCGCCATGCGCAGTTCGCTCACTTCGATCATGTTGACGTTCGGGATCGGCAGTATCACGAACACATCCAGCAACCTGGCCAGCAAATCCCCGGCGCGGCCCATAGCGACATTGGCAACCTCCTGATAGGCATCGAGGATGTCGACTTCGACGTCGATAGGGCCGATGTCGCCCTTGCTTTCGCCGCGGATGCCGTAGCGAGTGAGAATCTCCTCGATCTGCTCACTGCTGACCGGTTTCTGGATAAAGGCCAGCGCCCCGAGCTGCATGACTCTCTGATAGGCTTCCGGCTGTATGTCGCCGGAAACGACGATGACCATGGTCGGCAGGTCCTGGGCGCGAATGGCTTGGAGCACCTGGTAGCCGTCCATCTCCGGCATATTCAGGTCCAGGAACAGAACTTCGCCTTTACCTGATTTCACGCCAGCGACGCCTTCGACGCCGTTCGCGGCGAAACTGACATCGACATCCCAGTCCCGCGGCAAGGCGCGCGCCATCTGTTTGCGTGCCATGCTCGAGTCGTCGCAGATCAGGACCGGTATTGTCATTTGAGGAGCCTGGTTGGGTACGGGCCGGCCAGCAAAAGTTCGGCCGACCGCCCATCATACCGGGGTATAGAAAAAGAATGAATACTCTGGACAAAGCGGGCGACGGCGCGGGGTGCGGCTGTCCCGGGCGCTCTGTCTGCGCTGCCACGCGGGTTAACAGGTGATCTAACCTGTCGCGAACCGCAGAGGACGCCGAGGGCGAAAGACTTTATGGATTATTAAGGCACACATTGACAAAGCCTCATGTCTCTCGGCGGGACGCCGTGAATACATCCCTGTAGGCTTG
>CBDTYI010000080.1:0-9890 GCA_965364565.1 uncultured Gammaproteobacteria bacterium
TCTGGAAACGACGCTGCTGGTGTTTGTTGTGGTGCTGGCGGTGGCCTACGTCTTGCTGCGGATGCTCGCCGGCTTGTGGCATGTGCCGGCGCGGGTCAGGCGTTGGAATTACCGTCGGGAGAGCCGACGCCAGCGCAAGCTGTTTGACGGCGCGGTAATGGAACTTGTGGAAGGACGGCCGGAGCGCGCGGAACGCCGGCTTGCGCGCCTTGCCTACTCCAGCGAAACACCACTCGATGTCTATCTGTCTGCGGCGCGGGTGGCGAATCGAATCGGAGCGCAGGACCGGCGCGACTACTATCTGAAGCTCGCTCTGGAGCGCAATCCCAAGGCCGAAATTGCCATCGCCCTGGTAGAGGCTGAACTCCAGCTTGCCCGCGCACAGTATGACCAGGCCCAGACCACGCTCACGCGTTTGCGCGCGTTGGCGCCGCGCAACAGCCAGGTCATGCGCCTGTTGATGCAGCTGTATCTGCAGCAGAAAGACTGGCGGCAGCTGCGGAGTTTGTTGCCGGAATTGCAGCGCAGCCGGATTCTCACCAGCGAACAGTGGCAGCGCCTCGCGGTTCAGGTCCACCGGGAGCAGATCCTTGAACTCGGTGCCGCGCGAGATCTGGAAGGCATGAAGTCAGGTTGGAAACAACTGCCGTCGCCGTTGCAGCAGGATGCGGGCCTGCAGGCGGTATACGTGCAGGAACTGTTGCGCCAGGGGGAACATGAGCATGCAGAGCAGGTGCTGCGTGAGCAACTCAGACAGGCCTGGAATCCGCGTTTTGTCTATAGCTATGGCGATGTTGCAGCCGAGGACGCCGCTGCCCAGCTCAGCGTCGCCGAGCGCTGGCTCGATCAGCATCCCGAGGATCCGGTGCTGTTACTGACGCTGGGCAAGATAAGCCTGCGCAACGCGCTGTGGGGAAAAGCGCGCAGTTACCTGGAGTCCAGCATTGCTCATCAGCCGACCCCGGAGGCCTATCGATTGCTCGGTTCTCTGCTGGAGCAGCTGCAAGAGCCTGACCAGGCCGCCGCGTGCTATCGCCAGGGTATCGAACTGGTAGCGCAGGGGCAAGCCGCGCCCGCCCTGGCCGAGCGGCCTGCAAAGACCGATGGTGCTGCCATGCTTGAGGGCCCTGCCTGAGCGCTGACCCTAGCGTTCGGAAGCTATTTTCAGCTTGTCGAGCACATCCTGGGCGAATTCGAACGCGTCAGAATACATGTGATCCGGCACCGCACCGTGGGCAACAAACGCCGGAGTCGCCGCTTCAATCATGGCGGGTGGTCCACTCATGTAGATGTCAAACGGCGCGAGGTCCGGGTATTGCTCCATCACCGCTTCGGTAACCTGGCCGCTGTTGCCTTGCCATTCGTCCTCGGGTGCGGGTTCTGACAGGACCGGCGTATAGCTGAAATTGGGATAGCGCTGCTCCCATTCCCGTGGCAGATCGCCCAGGTAGAGATCGCGTTTGGCGCGCACTCCCCAGAACAGGTGTATGGGCCGGTCGAGGCCAACGTAAAAGGCATGCTCAAGCATGCTTTTCAGCGGTGCCATCCCGGTTCCGCCACCGATCAGAAGCACGGGCCGTGGAGAATCTTCACGCAGATAGAAGGTACCGAACGGGCCTTCGATGCGCAGCAGCGCCCGGTCCTTCATCTGGTCAAATACATGGCCGGTGAACGAGCCGCCGGGCACGTGGCGAATATGCAGCTCCAGATACGCGTCCCGATGCGGCGGATTGGCGATCGAAAACGCCCGTCTACGACCGTCTTTGAGCAGAAACTCGATATATTGACCGGCAAGGAACTGCAGGCGCTCGGTGGCCGGCAGCTTGAGTTGCACCAGCATGACGTCGTGGGAAAGCCGTTCCAGATGTTCGGCGCGGCAGGGCAGCATCTTCACCACGATATCCTGGTTAGCGGCAACTTCGCGCGTCCGTATGACCAGATCGCTGTCCGCGTGCGCCTGGCATATCACAACCTCATCCGCGGCTTTGCTGGCGTCCGGCACGCCGTCAGGGTAACGGATGGTGCCGGAGATCAGGCCGGCGACACAGGAACCGCACGCGCCGTTGCGGCAGCCGTAGGGTAACCCGACGCCCTCGCGTAACGCGGCAGCGAGGATGGTTTCGCCCGGCTGTACGCTAAACTGGTGCCCGCTCGACTCAATAGTAACCTGAAACGCCATACGGGTTTCCACTGAATAAGATCCTGTATTCTCGTTGATTTACGCTTGCGGGTAAACGTATGGATTCTGTGTTAATCGTCGGTTGCGGTGATATCGGGTTAAGGCTTGCAGGCCTGTGCGGCGGCACGCCGGTAACGGGGCTGGTGCGCACCCGGCAAAGCCTGGCGCGGTTGCGGGCGCGGCAGGTGCTGCCCAAACTGCTGGATCTGGATGCACCTTTTGCCGCTGCTGACCTGATGGCGGCCAACTGCCAGCTGTACTATCTGGCGCCGCCCCCGCCGCACGGGGATACCGACCCGCGGGTCGAAGCCGTGTGCACAGCGCTGCGTGGTCCCCATCGACCGCGCAAAGTGGTGTATCTCAGTACCACGGCGGTCTACGGTGATTGCGGCGGCCGCTGGATCGACGAAACCGCACCGCTGCAGCCTGGTACCGCACGGGGACGCAGGCGCCTGGACGCGGAGCGCCGCTGGTTGAGATGGGGCGATAGCCAAGGGGTCCCGGTGGTCATCTTGCGTGTGCCAGGCATTTACGGCCCCGGAAGACTGCCGCTCGAGCGGCTGCGCAAGGCGCTGCCGGTGCTCGCCGAGCAGGATTCTCCGTTTACCAACCGCATTCATGCCGACGATCTGGCCCGGGTGTGTCTGCTGGCCATGCAGCGCGGCCGCGCCGGCGAGGCCTACAACGTCTCCGATGGAAACCCGAGCAGCATGTCCGATTACTTCAACCGAGTGGCCGATAGCCTGTCCCTGCCGCGCCCGCCGGTTGTCGACCGTGCGACGGCCGAACGTGAGCTGACCGCCTCCATGCTGTCATTTATGAGCGAGTCAAAAAGAATCCTGAATACCAAGATGCTCGATGAGCTGGGCGTGAGATTGCAGTACGCCGATCTGGAGCAGGGGCTTGCAGGCCTATCTCAGGCCGGCCCATTTGAGTAGCAGGAACACCGGGCAGACGCCGCTGATACCGGCGCCCAGAATGGCAAACCCCATGAACCAGGGCAGGAACCACAGGTGATCGGGATAGGCGATCAGGCTGACGCCAAGCACCGCAGCGACCGTCAGTCGCCAGCCGCGTTCCGCTTCAAAACCGGTGCGCTGGGTGAACTGGATGCCGAGGCAGCCTTCTCCGGGATCGCCGTCGCTACCGCGGCGTTTCCCGGACACCAGCTTCGGAATACGCAGATTGGTGACGGCTTCGAAGGTGGCCAGAGCAATCAGCGCATAGAGCAGAGAGGTCACATCAAAGTAGAGTGTAAACACCAGTACTGCGCCAAAAAGCAGCCTGTAAGTGCGATTGCTCATCGTGGTTCCGGTTGCAGTGTGCCGATCCGAAGGGCTCTTTCTTGCGCCCTTTGACAGGATTGCGACTAACCGGTGGCAGAGTTTAGCGGCGCGCCGGTCGACGACCGGGCTGGCAAGCCTGCAGGCCGCGATCGTGTGGAGCCGACCTGGCGGGAACCGGCGCAGCCATCGGGATGATGTACCCGGTGGCTGCGACCGTCAGTCGCAGCCGTCCGGTCGCGAGCGCTTGCTTTTCAGCCAGCGCAGCAAAGGCTTCCAGTGTTCGAGATCGTTCGCCGCCAGCGACGGCGCGAGCTCGAAAATACCCAGGCCACGTTCGGCGGCGCGGATGTAGTTCTGGCTGTCACGCAGCGTTGCGATGAAAGGTATGCTCAGCTGCCGGAGAAACGCTTCCAGGGACTGATAGATTACGGTGGTTTCGCGCACCCGGTTGGCAACCACTGCCAGCTTGGTCTGCTGGCGTGACACCTTGCCGACGGTGAGCAGTTCGGTGATAAAGCGCGCACAGGCGCGCATGTCCATGGGTGAGGGCAGTACCGGAATAACGATGGTTTCGGCTCTTTTCACCAGGGCAGTCAAATCCCTGCCGTGCACTGCAGCAGGAGCGTCGAGGACCAGCATGTCGCAGGCCCGCGGCACGCGCAGCGCGCCGTTGCAGCCATCCACGCCGGTTACCGCTGGATAATCCTCGCCGCGCGCCTCGAGCCACTCCAAACTGGAACGCTGGCTATCGAGATCGGCCAGTGCGACGCTGTTGCCGGCCGAGGCAAAAAAACTCGCCAGATTGGTTGCCAGAGTGCTTTTGCCGCAGCCACCCTTGGGATTCAGTGTCATTACAGTGCGCATTCCTTGAGCCTCCTGAATTTTGGCGCGCACTCTACCACATGTCGGTGGCTGTTTTCATCGTTGCGATGCAAGAACATCTTTGAGTCGGCGCCAGCCGGCGCCCGAGCAAGGTGCAGCAGTTGCGCCTCGCTCCTCAATCGAGCTTGATGCCCAGCTGATCCCAGATGTCATCAATCCGCCCCTTCACCGTTGCATCCATGCGTATGGGGCGCCCCCACTCGCGAGTGGTTTCGCCGCTCCACTTGTTCGTGGCGTCGAGCCCGATCTTGCTGCCCAGGCCGGAAACGGGCGAGGCGAAGTCGAGGTAGTCAATCGGGGTGTTCTCCACAACGGTGATGTCACGAGCAGGATCCATGCGCGTGGTCATCGCCCAGACGACGTCTTTCCAGTCACGCACATCCACGTCATCGTCCGTTACGATGACGAACTTGGTATACATGAACTGGCGCAGAAAACTCCATACCCCTAACATGACCCGTTTGGCGTGGCCGGGGTATTGCTTCTTCATGCTTACACAGGCCATCCGGTAGGAACAGCCTTCAGGCGGCAGGTAGAAATCGGTGATTTCCGGAAACTGTTTTTGCAGAATCGGGATGAAAACCTCATTGAGCGCGACGCCCAGCACCGCCGGTTCGTCCGGTGGGCGGCCGGTGTAGGTGCTGTGATAGATTGGAGCGTCGCGCTGGGTCATGCACTCTATGGTGAACACCGGGAAACGCTCCTGTTCGTTGTAGTACCCGGTATGATCGCCGAACGGGCCCTCCATGGCGTCCTCGCCGGGGTAGATGAAACCCTCAAGAACAATCTCGGCACTGGCCGGCACCTGCAGATCACTGGTCCTGCAGCGCACCAGCTCCGTTTTGTGACCGCGCAGCAGGCCGGCGAAGGCATATTCGGACAGGGTGTCCGGTACCGGAGTAACAGCGGCCAGAATGGTAGCCGGGTCGGCCCCGAGTGCCACCGCGACCGGGAATGGATCGTTCGGGTGCTTGTGCCGCCAGTCGCGATAGTCCAGCGCGCCGCCGCGGTGTGACAGCCAGCGCATGATCACTTTATTGCCCGACAGCACCTGCTGGCGATAGATGCCGAGATTCTGTCGATCCTGGTTGGGACCGCGCGTTACCACCAGCGCCCAGGTGATAAGGGGGCCCGCATCTCCGGGCCAGCAGGTCTGTATGGGCAGGCGGCTCAGGTCCACCTCCGGACCGGTCAGTATGTTCTGCTGGCAGGGTGCGGTTTTCAGGACCTTCGGCGCCATGTCGAGCACCTTGCGGAACACGGGTAACTTCTGCCATGCGTCCTTCATACCTCTGGGTGGGTCGGGCTCCTTGAGAAAGGCGAGCAGTTTGCCAATCTCGCGCAGCGCCTCGACCGATTCGGCGCCCATGCCGGCAGCAACGCGCCGCGGTGTGCCGAACAGGTTGCCGAGCACGGGTATATCGAATCCCGTCGGCTGCTCAAACAACAGCGCCGGTCCGGCCGCCCGCAGGGTGCGATCGCAGATCTCGGTCATTTCCAGCTTCGGATCCACCGGGTGGCGGACGCGCACCAGCTCGCCGGCGCCTTCCAGCTGGGCAATGAAGTCTCTCAGATCTCGGTAATGCATGGTATGTCAGGCGGTCGCTTGAGCAGATGCGCCGATTGTAACCCAAAGTCCCCCGGCAACCGTTCATTCCCTCGGGCGGTCGCGGCGGGGCCTCAATTGGATTGTTGGCCGCAGGTCGTTTCCGCTGCCGCCAGAGTTCCGCCGACGGCTGCAACCAGTCGGTCCCCACAGCGGTTGCTCAATCCGCCGCGGCGCAGCAGCGGGTTATCCATGGCGACTCAAGCAGTTTCAGGTAGAATCCAGCACATCCGGGGTTGGGGGCGAATCGATCAATGACTCAGCATTATGACCTGATTGCAATCGGAGGTGGAAGCGGCGGACTGTCGGTAGCGGAGCGTGCGGCACGCTATGGCGCCCGCTGTGCCGTGGTCGAGAAGGGTCCTCTCGGGGGAACCTGCGTCAACGCGGGTTGCGTGCCAAAGAAGGTCATGTGGTTTGGCGCCAGTATCGCCCATACGCTGCAGGAAGCCGCCAGCTATGGGTTCGATATCAACGCAAGTCAGTTCGACTGGTCCGCGTTGAAGGCCGCACGAGACCGCTACGTGCACGGCATCAATGACTGGTATCACACCTATCTGGCCGATTCCAATATCGCGGAAATTGTCGGCGCAGCGCGTTTTGTCGACAGCCGAACCATTGCGGTGGGAGAAGACAGGTACAGCGCGGACCACATTGTGATTGCCCCCGGCGGGGCCCCGATGGTGCCCGATACCCCCGGCGCCGAGCTGGGAATCACTTCGGACGGTTTCTTTGCGCTGCAGCAGTTGCCGCGGCGGGTCGCGGTGGTGGGCTCCGGTTATATCGCGGTGGAGCTGGCGGGCATGCTCAGCGCCCTGGGTTCCGATGTGACCATGCTGCTGCGCCGCGAACATCTTTTGCGCACGTTCGACGCAACCTTGCGCGAAAACCTGACCGAGGAAATGCTCGGTGACGGCATCGATATACTCGCCCGTACCCAGGTCAAGGAGGTGGTCCGGGAAGCGGACGGTTCGTTGTGTATTCTGTGTGAAAACGGCCAGCGTCTGGAGGGTTTCGACGAACTCATCTGGGCGATCGGCCGCTATCCCCTCACGCAGGATCTGGGTCTCGAGGCGGCCGGGGTTGGTGTCGATGGCAAGGGCTACATTCCAACCGATAAATTCCAGCAAACTGCCGTCGCGGGTATTTATGCCATCGGTGATGTAACCGGGCGTGCCCAATTGACGCCAGTCGCCATCGCCGCCGGTCGGCGTCTGGCGGACCGCGTGTTCGGCGACATGCAGGATCGTCACCTGCCGTACGAGAATATCCCGACAGTGGTCTTCAGCCACCCGCCCCTCGCAACGGTGGGTCTGACCGAAAGCGAGGCGCGCGATATTCACGGCGAGGCAGTGAAGGTTTACCAGACTCGCTTTACGGCCATGTACAATGCATTAACGGAGCGCAAGCAGAAGACGGCCATGAAACTGGTCACGGTGGGAGCCCAGGAGCGCGTGGTCGGTTGCCATGTTATCGGGCCGGGCGCGGACGAGATGCTGCAGGGGTTCGCGGTGGCGATCCGTATGGGTGCGACCAAAAGGGACCTGGATGATACCGTGGCGATCCACCCGACCAGTGCCGAAGAACTGGTCACCATGCGTTAAAGACGCGCCGGGGCGGCTGCCGAGCGGTGTCGTGAACTCACAGTTGGCGTAGGAAATCGATCACCGGGCCGGTTGCGGGGCTCACGCCGCGCCAGAGCCGGAATGACTCGGCTGCCTGTTCCACCAGCATACCCAGCCCATCGAACGTGCGCTGCGCGCCGCGTTGCTGCGCATAGCGCATGAACGCAGTGGGTGCGGAGCCGTACATCATGTCATAGCAGCAGGTTTCTGGCCCGATGAGCCCCTCCGGTAGATCCGGAACTTCGCCCCGCAGGCCCGCCGCCGTGGCGTTGATGACAACGTCGAACGCTGCGCCGCCCAGCGCATCGAAGCCACAACCGGTCAGTGCTCCGAGATCTGAAAACAGCTCCGAGAGCTGCTCGGCGCGCTGCGCGGTTCGGTTGGCGATCACCAGGTGCGTCGGTTCCTGCTCCAGCAAGGGTGCCAGCACCCCACGCGCGGCACCCCCGGCACCGAGCACCAGGAGCCGCTTGCCGGCGAGCTCGACCGCGAGATTCTCGGTCAGATCACGCACCAGGCCCACGCCGTCGGTGTTGTCACCCAACAGGGCTCCAGGCTCTCGCAGCATCAAGGTGTTGACAGCGCCGGCGCGCTGCGCGCGAGCGCTGAGCTGGTCGGCTATCTGCCAGGCCTCCTGCTTGAATGGAACCGTGACGTTCAGACCCTTGCCGCCCGCCGTCAGAAATTCCGCTACGGCTTCTGCAAACCGGTGTTTTTCAACCAGAATAGCCTCGTAACTGATCGATTGCCCGGTCTGTTGCGCGAACAGCCGATGGATCTGCGGCGATTTGCTGTGGGCGATAGGGTTACCCATTACCGCGTAGCGATCAACCTGCGTCATGGGCGTTGCACCGGCTTCAACCGGAACGCAACCATTGCGCCGCGCGCTTGGCGAAATAGGTGAGTATGCCGTCGGCGCCCGCCCGCTTGATGCACAGCAGCGACTCCATGACCACGGCTCTTTCATCTAGCCAGCCGTTGCGGGCCGCAGCCATCAGCATGGCGTATTCGCCGCTCACCTGGTACACGAAGGTAGGCACACCGAATTCGTGCTTCACGCGGCGCACGATGTCGAGATAAGGCATACCCGGCTTGACCATCACCATGTCGGCGCCCTCGTCCAGGTCCAGGCCGACCTCGCGCAAGGCCTCGTCACTGTTCGCCGGGTCCATCTGATAACTGTACTTGTTGCCGCCCGCCAGGTTGGCGGCGGAACCAACGGCGTCGCGGAAAGGGCCGTAAAAGCTGGAAGCGTATTTGGCGGCATAGGCCAGGATACGGGTATGACGAAAACCCTCCTGTTCCAGTGCGGCGCGTATGGCACCGATTCGACCATCCATCATGTCGGAAGGGGCCACCACGTCGGCGCCGGCTTCGGCGTGCGACAAGGCCTGTTTGACCAACACCTGCACGGTTTCATCGTTGAGCACGTAACCGGTGTCATCGATGAGTCCATCCTG
Organism: uncultured Gammaproteobacteria bacterium; assembly: GCA_965364565.1. Lineage (GTDB taxonomy): Bacteria > Pseudomonadota > Gammaproteobacteria > DSM-19610 > DSM-19610 > Thiogranum. The sequence goes on from CBDTYI010000080.1 coordinate 9,039, forward strand.
ACCGTGGCTGGTAAACGGGTCCAGGGCGACATCCGTAATCACGCCCAGTTCCGGCAGTACTCGCTTAAGTTCGCGCACCGCACGCTGCGCAAGCCCATCAGAGTTGTAGGCTTCGCGCGCATCGTCACTCTTCCGGTCGGCAGGCGTGACGGGGAACAAAGCGACTGCGGGCACACCGAGTTCCAGCAAGACTTCTGCCTCGGACAGCAGCAAGTCGATGCTGAGACGTTCGATGCCCGGCATGGAACCGACCGCCTCGCGCTGTTTTTCACCCTCCAGCACAAACACCGGGTAGATCAGGTCATCCGCAACAAGTTGCGATTCCCGCATCAAGCGGCGGGAAAATTCGTCACGGCGCATGCGCCGCATGCGCACCCCGGGATACTGACCCCGGCCAGGTTTCAAAGCGGGCAAGCGAATACTCCTTGTTGATGGTGGGAAGTCACCGGCTCACAGTGTACTCTCAGCCTATAGTTCGGCACAGAACAGAACCTTATGAAAGCGCAAGAAATGTTGCAACACTTGCTGGCTGGCCGGAGCTTGTCTCTGGCCGCATGGCTGGCCGATCCGCTGCCGGAGCGTGACGCCGATCGCTGGATGGCGGAAATCCGGGCGCAGTTGCGACGCTGTTATGCGCGCGCGCTGCCCTGTTTCCACCTCCGCCTTGCCGAAATCATCGCCCGCCACTGGTCCGGTACAAATATCGCGATGCACTACGAGAACCTGCGCGCAGTTCTTGAGTCAGATCGCGACAGGGCGCAGCTGGAGTTGTGCTACGGGCAACTCCTGGTTGCGCATAAACTGCTCGGTGCGTGGCCTCATCTCGATGAGGGTTTTGAGCTGGCTGCCAAT
>CBDTYI010000081.1:0-9850 GCA_965364565.1 uncultured Gammaproteobacteria bacterium
CAATCGGGTGTTTGCCTGCGCCGGTGTACTCGGTCTCCTGGACTACAATGATCTGTTCCCGGTCGAGTTCCTGCGCGAGCACGAAGGCCGCGGCCAGCGAGGTATTGCCGGCCGGCCCGCGCTCCAGCCCTTCCAGCTCCGCCAGCACCTGGGTGATGTAGAACACCTCGCCCTGGGTCACGGTGACGAAGCGGTCCAGGTAGCGCAGCGGGCGCGCCGCGTTGCGCGACACATCGGCGCGGTCCGGCCAAGTGGTAAAGGGCATGGAAAAACCACTGTGACCGGTGGTAAAGGACTTGCGGTTGAAATCGTGATCCGAAGCCATGTGCAGGCCGGATAGATCGACGCTGGCGCCGACCATGCAGGTCCCGATGGCACCGGCGGCGGTGAGCCCGCGCGCCGTGCCGGTGACATTGCCCCCGCCGGCGTGGGTGGCGATCACCTGGTCCGGAAAGCGTCCGGTCTGCTCGCGTGTCTGCACTGCCAGCTCGTGACCGAGCGTCTCTATGCCCAAGATGGAGTACGGCGTATACAGCGAGGCGTTGAAATAACCGGTGTCCCTGAGCACGCACAGGAACACGTAGAACAGTTCCGGACCCACCGACAGGCGGATCACCTCCGCACCATAGGCTTCGCACGCGCGGGTCTTTTCGGCGATCTCGGGCTGCGCGATACCCTGGCTGTCGAACGCCTCCTGCACGATGATGCAGCGCAGCCCCGCCTTGGCCGCCTGCGATGCGACCGCCGCGCCGTAGTTGCCGCTGGTGGCGGCCACCACACCCCGGTAACCGCGCTCCCTGGCCTCGTGCACCGACAGCGAGGCACGCCGGTCCTTGAAGGAGCCCGACGGATTGGCAGCCTCGTCCTTGACGAAGATGCGCGCGCCCCTGCCGGCCGGTGCCACCGCGCGCGCCAGCGCCGTGATGTTGTGCAGCTCCAGCAGCGGCGTGTTGCCCACCGCCGTGCGGCTCTGTACTTCCCGGGTGCGCGCGATGTCGTAACCGGCGTCGGCGAGCAGGCGCTCGTAGTCGAAGGCGACCGATCCGGTCGCGTAGCGTGCATAGTCGATGCCGAGCGACTGGCGCATGATAGCATCGCGCTGCGACATCACCGCCTGGTAGCCGGTACCAGTCATTCGATCCGCCCCCGTTCGCGCAGCAGGGCCCGCGCCTCGGCACCAACGCGGGAAAGTTCCGCGATCGGCGCACCGAAGCCGTGAGCGTAGGCCGGGTTGACCTCCACCAGGGTACCGCTGAGTGAACGGCCCGCGGCGGTGACGATGCTGACCACATCGCCGACGGCGGCCGGCGCCGCGAGAAACCCCTTGACGCGCATTTCCAGGGGTACCCCTTGAGTATCCGCCGGCACCTGCGGGGCGCGCTCACCGGCCGGGAGCACGACGCTGTGAATCTCCACCCAGGTGCCCTTGTTGACCTGCTCTGTTTTGACCTGCTCGGTCATGCCCTGTGCCTCAGGCGCGCTCGCGCACCACGCGGCGCGCGTCACCCAGCAGCGCCGCCGGTACCGGCAGGTCGAGCATGTTATGCAGGCCGGGCGGCGCGTTCATGACCCGCGGGATCATGTTCACCGCCAGCGCCACGGTGGCCTGGCCACCCGGTATCTCCGGGCGGCCGCTGAAACAGACCGGAGGTGTGCCACGGATCTCGATACGATCGCCGGTCTCGACCCCTTCCAGCTGCGGCTGCAGCTGCTGCGGATGAATCAGGGTGATCACGGGTCTGCCGGCGCAGTACGCCACCGCGCTGTGATGGCAGCCGGCCACCTGGCCGGGCTCCACGCTAACCGAGGGCGTTGCACGCCGGACGGTCGCCACAATCGGCTCGCGCGTCTCTTCGATACGTTCGATCTCCCAGCCCAGCGCGCCGGCGATCAGGTGTATGGACTGGGGAAATCCGACATGGCCGAGCACTGTACCCTCCTTCAACCGCTCAACAAAAGCCTGCGGGCTGAGTCCCACGCCCTGGGCAGCCAGCACCGAACGACCATAGGGCGAAAGATCATTCACGCGTGTGGCGGTCAGCGACTCGACGTCGGCGCACACCGCCGACAGGGTGACCACCAGGAGATCCAGTACGAAGCCGGGATTGACGCCGGTTCCGAGTATCGCCACGCCCTGTGCAACCGCCAGCCAGTGCAGTTCCTCGGCGATGGCCGGCGAACTGCAGGCCGGGGACGCCATCTCCTCGGCAATGGAGATCACGTGCACGCGATGACGCACCAGGGTGGTGATCTCGGCCATCGCATCATCAATGCGCGAGCAGGTCGCCTGAATGGCGATGTCGGGCCGCGCCTGTGCGATGAGCGCCGCCAGGTCGACGCCAACCGGCATACCAAGATCCCGCCCCAGTCCGATCGCCGCACCCACGTCCATGCCCGCGCGTTGGGCTCGTCTGGCAAAAGCACCGACCAGCTCGAAACCGGGTTTTTGCAGCAACAGACGTGCAATACCCGAGCCCATGTGACCGGTTCCGAGCACCAGCACCCGGATGTCATTGCGCATGCTATACACCGTTCCCTCTGTTGCGCAGGACAAACGCACCGGCTCGCCAGCCGGCTGTGCCTGCGTAGACCGGAAACCCGCTACCCTGCCAGGAAAAGTATAGAAGACCGCGACGGCTGCCGTAGCCACCCGGACCGGGGTGGAGCGCGGCGCCGCCGGCGGCCTCAGGCGCCGCAACGCGGACAAAAAGAACGGCCTGAACAAGGCCGTCAAGATTGGAGGAGCGGCGATCCGCAGACCGCCTTTTGGAGCACTTTTTATTGTTGGTTATGCTGACTTGGGCATGGCAAACCCGACCCGACCTTGGTACTCACCTACTTGGAACGACGTCGCCTCGCGCAGGATTATTCCCCGCGCTTCATGGGGTCGCCCCGGGTCGGACCTCTGACCAGGCCCGTGCACCAGTCGCAATTGTCGCGCCCGTGAAGTATTTGCTCACGCCTGGGCAGCGTGCACACGGCCGCCGGATGCGCTTACACAGTTACCGGCATGCCCATCAAAGGCCACACGATCGCCACCGCGAATGCCACCACGGCCATTAACACCACGCTGGCCGGGATACCGGCGAGGAAAAATTGTGCGGTGGTGAACTGTCCTGAGTCGTAGGCAATGGCATTGGGCGCCGCTCCAACCAGCAGCAGGAACGGACAGGCGGCGACAACCAGTGCTGAAAACAGCACCACCTCCGGCGCCACCCCCAGGTAGGGTGCTATAACCAGCGCCACCGGCAATGAGATGGCGATGGCCGCCACATTCATGATGAAGTTGGTCATGACCATGATGAAGAAGGCAATGCCGAGTACGAAAATGAACCAGTTCGAATCCTGGAACATCACCAGCCAGTTGACCGCCATCCATTTCGCCGCACCGGTTTCCCACAGGCAGAAACCGATACTCATGGCGCCTGCGAACAGCAGGACGATATTCCAGGGTATCTGTTCCAGATCCTTCAGTGACAGAATGCGAAACAGGAAGAACACCACCGTCGACAGCAATACCACCGCCGTCTTGTCGACCGAGGCCATGGCGGGGATAAACGACTTCAGCGACAGCGTGATGACCACACCGAGCACCACCAGGGAGACAAACAGCTCATCCCGGGTCAGGGGACCGGTTTCGGTATAAAGCCGTTGGGCTTTCTCACGCAGACCCGGTATCGCGGATTTTTCGGGCCTGAACATGAACATGATCAGACCCCAGGTCAGGAACACCAGTATCCAGCCGATCGGAAACATGTAATAACTGAGCTCGAAAAACGTGACCTCGGCCTGGACAATGTCGTTGTAAAAGCCGAGCGCCACCGCTCCCCTGGCAGCACCGAGCAGAGTGATCATGCTGCCGGCACCGGCTGTGAAAGCCATACCGATGAACAGCCCCTTGCCGAAACGGGTGGGCTTATCATCGCCGCCGTACAGGGTGTAGATTGCCATCAGGATCGGGAACATGGTGGCCGCCACCGCGGTGTGCGCCATGATATGGGTCAGCGCCGCGGTCACCACGAAACAGCCGAGGTAGATCATGCTGGTACGTTCACCGACGATGGTCAGCATCTTGTAAGCCAGGCGTTTGGTCAGCCCGACCTTGGTGAACACCATGCCGATGATCAGGGAACCGAAAATAAACAGCACCGAGGGGTCCATGAAATCCTTGAACGCGATCTTGGCGGGGCGTATCAGGAACAGGGCCTGCACCACGCCGATGGCGAGGCTGGTCACCCCGATAGGAATCACCTCGAAAACCCACCAGATTCCCGCAAGCAGAAACAGCGCGATGGCCGCCTTGCCTTCGCGGGTGAGTTCGAAACGCTGTCCCTGCGGGTCCACGGCATCCGGTAGCGGATCCATCAGGTACACGAACAGAAAAGTGATAACCCCGAGAAAGATGAATGACAGGCGCTTGAGGTCTATCGGTACGGCGGGTCTGGGACTGCGTATGGTCTTCTCAGCCTGCTGTTCAGCCATGTTGTATTTCCTGGAATCAGCTCGCTTCGTGTTGCTGCGCGCACAGGTGTTCGGCGATAAGTTCGAAGACATCTACCTGACGGATGGCACCGATTACCTTGTCGCTGTCCACCACAGGTATCATGAGTTCATCCAGCACCATCATCAAATAGATACATTTCGCAAATGAATCGTCCGGCGCCACGGTGCGTTCGATGAGTGTCATCATGTCCTTGAGAGGTTTCTTGGCCTCTTCCTGTATCTTCACGGAAAACCCTTCCTGCCAGATCAGCGACAGCGCCGACAGGTCGTTGGATATTCCCTGGAAGGGCTGGTGTCCCTTGTAGTTCGGAGCTTCCTTTCTGAGGTAACGGGGCCCCACGGCGCGGATCAGGTCACGCAGGGAAAGATACCCCAGCAGGTGCTGGTGCTCATCGGTTACCAGGATGGTTCTGAATTTATGCGGCGCAGCCAGGCTGCTGTGCATCAGCGACATGGCATCGCACACGGAGCTGGACGCGTCGATATGCGGGTAGTCTTCGATCGGGATCATGAAGTCCCTGGCCAGCAGGTCATCAAGCATCGGTCATGTCCACCCTGTTGTTCGATTTCACGAGTCAAACTCTGGCGCACTGATTGATCAAGCCCGGCACCGCCGCACAAAGCAGCAATTCTAAAGGGAGAAACAGGCACGCTAACTGATCTGGCTCAAAGAAAGCGCCTGTTCCCACTTTGCGTGCAATCCTTACTGGACCCTGTCTCAGCGCGCGGCCTTGAGGCGCACACGAATGGCGTCTTCGAGGTCCATCTCCTCCAGGTAACCGGACACCTGCGCCAGCGCCTGTTCTATCTCCGGCAGGATCACATTCTCCAGGGCGCGGGCGCGGCGCTCGGTGCGCCGGTATTCCGCCAGCAGGCGGTACAGGTTTCCGGAGACACCGGCCAGGGCTGTCAGCTTCGGCAACAGACCGGCGAAGGCGGCGCGGCACTGTTCCGCCTCCGGCGACGGCTGGCTGGCGACCGGCGGCGTGCGTCGGCCCGCGTCGGGCTCCACCAGGCGCGCGTCCAGCAGCGTCACGCCCATGACATTGCGCTGCTGCAGATCGATGCCGACACCCGCTAACGGCGTAGCCGGGTACACACTCAGTTCCTGCAGCCCGTGGCGCTGCACCGCCGCAACCAGCTGCTGGCGGGCACCGCGGCCAAGCGCCTCGATCGCCTCGAGCAGTACCTCGTAGCGCTCCAGTTGCCGCAGCAGCTCCGCGGCCAGCAACAGGCGTTTCTCATCGAGAAACTCGTAGGCCTCGGCCACTACCCGCTGCTCTTCCCCGAGTTCCAGCAGGGCGGCGCGGGTCGGAGCGCGGTCGGCAACGTTCATGTGTCACCCGCAGCGTCGATGTGTTCCGCGATCTGCCGATCACTGAGGCGGTGCAATTCGGTATTGGGCAGCATGCGCAACAGGCGCCAGCCGACCTCCATGCTCTCGTCGAGGGTGCGCGCGGCGGGCTGATGGACCAGTTCCCGCTCGAAGCGCGCGCCGAAATCGAGGAACAGCCGGTCAACGTCCGAGAGCCCCTCACGCCCCACTACGCTGGCCAGTACCCGCATGTGCACGGCGCGCGCGTAAGCGGCATACAGCTGGTTGGCCAGCGCCGGGTGATCGACGTGGGTATAACCCTCGCCGGTGCTGTCTTTCATCAGCCGCGACAGCGACGGCAACACCTTTACCGGCGGGTAGACGTCGGCCCGATCCAGTTCGCGATCCAGCACGATCTGACCCTCGGTGATGTAGCCGGTCAGGTCGGGGATCGGATGGGTTATATCGTCAGAAGGCATGGTCAGGATGGGCAGCTGCGTCACCGAGCCCGGTACTCCCTTGACACGCCCCGCCCGCTCGTAGAGCGTCGCCAGGTCCGAGTACATGTAGCCGGGAAAGCCCTTGCGGCTCGGCACCTCGCCGTGACTGGCCGAGACTTCGCGCAGCGCTTCGCAGTAGTTGGTCATGTCGGTCATCAGCACCAGCACATGCCTGCCCTCCACGAAAGCGAGGTACTCCGCAGCCGTCAGCGCATAGCGCGGACTCAGCAACCGCTGGGTGCTGGAATCGGACGCCAGGTTGAGAAACAGCACGGTATGCTCCAGCGCGCCGCTGCCCTCCATGGCGAGGCGGAAACGCTCGGCGGTGTCGTAGGGCACCCCGATGGCGACGAACACAATGGCGAACTCGCCCTCTGCCGCCTCGCGCAACCGCGCCTGCTGGGCGATCTGGATCGCCAGCTGGTCGTGGGGCAGGCCCGAGCCGGAGAAAATCGGCAGCTTCTGGCCGCGCACCAGGCTGTTCATGAGGTCGATAGTCGACACCCCGGTCTCGATGAACTCGCGCGGTACGTCGCGTGCCGCCGGATTGATCGCCCGGCCATCGATACGCAGGGTGCGCGCCGCCGACACCGGCGGGCCACCGTCGATTACCCTGCCCACCCCGTCGAACACCCGGCCCAGCATGTCAGGCCCGACGGCGAACTGGAGCGGTTCGCCGAGAAAGCGTACCCGTGTGTCACTCAGGGCCAGGCCGGAGGTGGACTCCAGCACCTCCACGGTCACGGTGTCATGATCGAGTGCCGCGATGCGCCCCAGGCGGACGCGCACCGCGTCGTCTTCGATCTCCACCGCCTCGTTGAGCCCGCAACGAATGGTGCGCTTGAGAAACAACAGCGGACCCTCAAGGCGCAGCGCCGCATCGGGCGCATAGACATCAGCCCGCATCGCCTGCCCCCGCCCTGGCCAGCTGCAGAAACTCCGCTTCCATGTCGCGCCTCAGCACATCGAACTGATCGAGCTGCTGGTCGCCGATATCCTCACCCATGCGCCGCAGGCGCCGCAGCAGCGGCAGCGCGGCCACCTTGGCCATGTCCACCTGTTGCGCCAGCGCCGCCTCGCACAGATCGATGAACTGCACCAGCGTCTGCATCATGGCGATCTGGCGTTCCGGCGCGCAGAACCGGTCGAGCGCGGAAAAAGCGGACTGACGCAGAAACGCCTCGTTGATCAGCTCGGCGCACAGCAGCACCTGCTGCTGGCGCGGCGGCAGGGCGTCCTTGCCGACAATACGCGCCATGCGCTCCAGCCGCGCCTGCTCTTCCAGCAGGGCGAGGAAACGCCGGCGTTGTTCGGTCCATTGCGGATTACCGTGCTGGGTCCAGAAGCCCTTCAGCACCTCGAGGTCCTGTGAATAGGACTGCAGCGGGTGCACCGAAGGATAGAAACGCGCCTGGGCGCGCGCCGGGTCCAGCGCCCAGAAACAGCGCACATAGCGTTTGGTGTGCGTGGTGACCGGTTCGGAAAAGTCCGCCGAGGGCGGACTGACCGCGCCGATGATGCTGAGCGATCCCAGGTGCCCGTCGAGGGTGCGCACATGGGCGGCGCGCTCGTAGAAATCGGCCTGACGGCTGCTCAGGTAGGCGGGGTAACCGGCTTCGCCCGGCAACTCGCCGAGGCGCCCGGACACCTCACGCAGCGCCTCGGCCCAGCGACTGGTTGAATCGGCCATCAGGGCCACCCGCATACCCTGGTCGCGGAAGTACTCACCCACCGTGACCGCGGTGTAGATGCTCGCCTCGCGCGCGGCGACCGGCATGTTGGAGGTGTTGGCGATAATCACGGTGCGTTCCATGAGCGGACGGCCGGTGTGCGGGTCGTCGAGCTGCGGGAACTCGTGCAGCACACCGGCCATTTCATTGCCGCGCTCGCCGCAGCCCACGTACACAATCACCTCCGCATCGCACCACTTGGCGAGTGTTTCCTGGAGTATCGTCTTGCCGGTGCCGAAGCCGCCCGGCATGGCGGCACGTCCGCCGCAGCCGAGCGGAAACATACTGTCGAGAATGCGCTGCCCGGTAAACAGCGGACCCTCGACCGGGACGCGCTCCGCCACCGGGCGCGGCGTCCTGACCGGCCAGCGGTGGCTCATGGCGACCTCGTAGACCTGGTCTCCGGGTCCACGCAACACGCACAGCGGGTGATCCTCGGGGTACTCTCCGGGTTGCGCCACCGAAACGACCTCGCCCGCGCAGTCCGGCGGCAGCAGGCAACGCTGGGCGCGGGCATCGGGCCGCTGCACCGCGCCGAACACCGCCCCCCGGGTCAGGCGGTCACCCGGCTTCACAGTCGGTTGAAAGGCATAACTCTGCGCGGCGCGCGTCTGCCTGGCGCCGGGCGCGACATACTCTCCTGCGCCGCTGAGCGGCCGCAGCAGACCGTCGAAAATATTACCGAGCAGACCGGGGCCGAGTTTTACCGACAGCGCCGCGCCGGTGCCCAGCACCGCATCGCCGGGCCGCAGTCCGGTGGTATCCTCGTACACCTGGATTACCAGCTCACGGGTATCGATGCGGATCACCTCGCCCAGCAGCTGGTGGCGCCCCACCAGGACCGCCTCGTTGATGCGGAACCTGTCGCTGGTGCTGGCGCGCAGCACCGGACCATTGATCCAGGCAATGTTCGCCTCAGCCACGTTCACGCCTCGACCCGGGGTTTGTGCCCCTGCATGCCATGGCCGACGGTCACCGGGAGGAACGCTTGGCGGAGTCGTTGCCGCCATACCCGCCCAACGCGGCGAGCAGCAGCGCTTCGATATGGGCGCGGTGCCTGAGCAACCCGTCCACGCTGCCGTCCACGCAGGCACCGCCGGCACAGATACGCAACCCCGCCGCCATGCCGGGCTGCGGCGCAAAGCTCAGGCTCACCTCCCCCACCCGGCTGCGCAGGGCATACTGCTCGGCCTGCGGCCAGTCAACCGGGTGTTCAATCGTCCAGCTGCTGTCCAGCAGGCTGGCCGTGGCCGTGCGCAGCAATGCGTCGATCCACGCGCGGCGCGTACCGGGCTCCTGCCAGCGGGACAGGATTGCGTTACGCAGCGGCTCCCACAGGCCGGCCAGCAGCGCGCTGTTTTCGTGCTGGCGCTGCTGGCGCATGCGTGTCTGCTGCCGGGCCTGCGCCGCGGCGATCCTGTCGCGGTAGTGCAGACGCACCTCGGCTACGCCGCGCCGCCCCCGTGCCCGTGCTTCGGCGTAGGCCTGCCTGACCAGCTCGCGGGCCTGATCGTTGGCTCGCGCCAGCAGCGCGGCACACTGTTCCTCGCGATAGCGCTCCACCACTGCGAGCAGCTGCTGCTGGGCCTGCGCGTCGCCGTCAGGGACACTCATTCCAGCACACCCAGCTGGCGGCGCAGACGAGTGGCGATATCCGACAGCGGCGCAGTGCCCCGTACCGCGGGCACAATCACCACCGGCGGCGTCATACCGGTCAGCAGCACGTCGAGTGCGGCAGCGGGGATCGCCTGCGCCACGCCGGCGTCGATCAACACCAGCGGCGCCTGCTCGCACCCGAGCTT
>CBDTYI010000082.1:0-9764 GCA_965364565.1 uncultured Gammaproteobacteria bacterium
TTGACCACCGAACCCTCTTCGAACAGGTCGATCGGGTAGGCGATGAAGGCGTAGAAGCAGGTGTCGTCACCCGGCACGTCCTCGATGCGATAGGCGCGACCCTTGTAGTAATCCATATCGGTCAGCAGGTCGGTCCACACCGTGGTCCAGGTGCCAGTGGACGATTCCGCAGCGACCGCGGCGGCAGCTTCTTCACGATCCACACCAGGCTGCGGCGAGATCTTGAAACATGCCAGGAGGTCGGTGTCCAGCGGGGTATATTCCGGCATCCAGTAGGTTTGCCGGTATTCTTTTACCCCGGCCTGGTAGGTTTTCACTGCCATGGGCTTACTCCTTAACAGTTAACGGATGAATTCGGTGGTGACGCGTGACTCGTGGTCGCCGCGTCTGCGGCCTCGGCCCAGGAACGCGGATCCAGGGGATCGGTCTGTCCCAGTGGCAGGCGACTGTACGTTGCTGTGGCCATAAAAAACATTCAAAGTTTGTAATAGTGATCATAAGTAATGTTTATAGACGAGCTGGCCCATCAGGCTCGGCCGGGCGCGTCAACGTGAGGTAAAAACGAATAAGAAGATTAATCATTTAGACTTGATGCCGCGGAGCGAGCCGGGACCAGACGCCGTAAAAGACCCCGCGAACCCTGGGAGACCTGGACACCGGGTAGCGGTCCGACGGCTGGCCCGTCGCGGGCCCCCTTTTTGGGCAGTTTCCATCGGCCATCCCTTAGCGACGTACGCGGGGATCCACATGCCAGATTCCAGCTCGGTGCGTTGCGGCGCCAGGCGGCGAGTCACCTCCATCAGCGTGTAGGCCAGCGAGGCGAGTAGTAACCGACACGGGCCCGGCCATCACCGGTTGTACCCCCGATTCCCCCGGTATTATGCCCGTCGCCGCCTCTGAGCCGCGCACTGTGTGTCATTTGTGCCCGCGTCTCCGCGGCCAGACCGCACCATGGCGGCTGGATTGACAAATGTCATTTTTCCGCGGGCACGCCTCCGGTATCGTTGGTTTCGAGAGCATCGCTGACTCCACAGGCGATGCGGGCTCCTCCAACGCTTTTACGGCGACCCCGGGTCGCCGTTTTTGTGCTCGCCGCGGCCCGCCAGGAAGCTACAGCAGCGAGCCTGCACCCATCTGTCCGCGGTGTTCCCGCCCACACGGGCCGAGATCGAATTTGCCTGGAGGGCCATCAGCAGCGGTTTGCGCACCCACGTGAGCCAGCTTTCGCGAACCTTGTATAATGCCCGGCTTCCCCGGGCCTGCTGCCCGCTGAAAACACCGCTTCGAACGGAGCCTATATCGCATGCACCTAGATCCCACATTGACCAAGCGCATCGTCGCCGCCGCCCTCTTCGCGGGCGCCGGGGTCTGGCTCGCCGGCGTCGTGCCGAACCTGGAAATCGCCTGGGTCATGGGGCTGCTGCTGCTGACCGTCTACCTGTTTGCCTTCGAGGTCGTCGGCGTCGATGTGGCCGCCATCACCATCATGGTGCTGCTGGGCATCACCAGCCTGCTGGCGCCGCTGATGGGACTCGAGCAGGGCCTGATCGCCAATACCGAACTGTTCGATGGTTTTGCCAGTAATGCGGTCATGTCCATTATTGCAGTTATGATCATCGGCGCCGGCCTGGACCGCACCGGCATCATGAGTCAGGTGGCCGGCTTCATCCTGCGCCTCGGCGGCAGTAACGAATCGCGTATCATCCCGCTGATTTCCGGCGTGGTGGGCGTCATTTCCAGCTTTATGCAGAACGTCGGTGCAGCGGCCCTGTTCCTGCCGGTGGTCAGCCGCATCGCCGCGCGCACCGGCTTGCCGCTGTCGCGACTGCTGATGCCGATGGGTTTCTGCGCCATTCTCGGCGGCACTATGACCATGGTCGGGTCGAGCCCCCTCATTCTGCTCAACGACCTCATCCGGACCTCCAACAAGGTGCTGCCCGCCGATCAGCAAATGCAGGCCTTCTCCCTGTTTTCGGTCACGCCCATCGGTGTGGCGCTGGTGATTACCGGCATTTTGTATTTCGTACTGGCCGGCCGGCTGGTACTGCCCAGCCTGCGCGGTGAGTACATCGAGGCAACCAACGCCATGAAGTACTTTGCCGAAACCTACGGGATGCAGGCCATGGGCGTGTTCGAGCTCATGGTTCCCGCAGAGAGCCAGCTGTCCGGGGTCAGCGTCGGTGAACTGGAATCCAAATACCGCGTGCGCATCATCGCCGTCGACAAGGGCGACGGCGTGCGACTGGGCGCCGAGGGCGTAAACCGCGACCTCGGCATCCAGGCCGGTACGCTGCTCGGTGTCCTCAGCACCAGTGCCTACATAAAGCACTTTGCGGAGAAAAACAAACTGCAGGTGAAGAACGACCTGGAAGTGTTCGCCGACGTGCTGTCGCCGGCCAAGGCGGGTATTGCAGAGGTGGTAATTCCTCCCGGTTCATCGCTGATCGGCCACTCGGCGCGCGATGTCTGGATGCGCAAGAAATACGGCCTGTCGCTGCTCGGGATTCACCGCGGCGATGAAATTCTCAATTATCAGTCGCAGGGCGGTGTGCGCAATACCCCCTTCAAGGCGGGCGATACGCTGGTGGTGCATACCACCTGGGCAGACCTGGCGCACCTGGAGACAAACCGCAACTTTGTGGTTGTCACCACCGAATATCCTCACGAAGAGATCCGCCCCCACAAAGTGACCCCGGCGCTGATATTCTTCACCATCACACTGGCGCTGGTACTGTTTACGGATCTGCGACTTTCGGTGTCGCTGCTGACCGGCGCGCTGGGTATGGTGCTCTCCGGTGTCCTGTCGATTGACGAAGCGTATAAGGCGGTGAGCTGGAAAACGGTATTCCTGCTGGCCTCGCTGATCCCGCTCGGCATCGCCGTCGAGCACAGCGGTACCGCGGCCTGGATCGCCGAGCAGACCCTGGCCGTGGTCGGTGGCATGCCGATCTGGGTAATCCAGTCGGCGGTCGCGGTGCTCGCAACCCTCTTCACCCTGGTCATGTCCAATGTCGGCGCCACCGTGCTGCTGGTGCCGCTGGCGGTCAATATCGCCATCGGTGCCGGCGCCAATCCGGCGCTGTTCGCGCTCACGGTCGCCATCGCAACGTCCAACTCCTTCCTGATTCCGACCCACCAGGTGAATGCGCTGATCATGGGACCGGCTGGCTACCGGGTAGCCGACTTCCTGCGTGCCGGAGGCATCATGACGGTACTGTTCCTGCTGGTAGCTGTAACGATGCTCAACATCGTGTTCTAGTCAGACTGGCGTGTCAGCGGAGGCAGCGCCGACGTAGCGAGTCTGTGTACAAAGCTGTAGGATTGCGCTAGCCTGAGCACTGCAAATTGCGACCGGATTGAGTATGGCGATTCGTTGGGGAAGCTACCGTATCAAGGGACTGCACGACGAGCTGTTGCGCGCTACCAACCGACCACGCCCCGCCGCCGCCGCACTGTGCGGCTACCTGCGTGCCCTGAAGGACAGCGAAATCGAGGAGTACAAAGCGGCCGCCGAACTGGCGATCCGGGTGATGGGTATTACCTTCACCGTGTACAGCCAGGAAGAAGGTTCCATCGACCGCGCCTGGCCCTTCGACATCATTCCGCGCATTATCGACAGGAAGGAATGGGACGGCATTGCCGCAGGATTGCGCCAGCGGGTGTTGGCCCTGAACCTGTTCATCGACGACCTCTACCACAAGCAGCAGATCGTCAAAGACAAGGTATTCCCCCGCGACCTGCTGGAAAACTCGGTCAACTTCCGCCCCCAGTGCATGAACATCGATCCGCCGCGCGGCGTGTGGGCACATATCTGCGGCAGTGATCTGGTGCGCGACAAGGACGGCACCGTCTACGTTCTGGAGGACAACCTGCGGGTACCCTCCGGGGTATCCTACATGCTCGAAAACCGCCAGGTCATGAAACGGGTGTTCCCGGACCTGTTCGAGGATTACAGCATTCTGCCGGTCGATGACTATCCCTCCCAGCTCTACGATATGCTGGCCTCATTGTCACCCCGTAAGGGCATTCAGCCCGAAGTCGTGGTCCTGACCCCGGGCATCTACAATTCCGCCTACTTCGAGCACAGTTACCTGGCCCAGCAGATGGGTGCGGAGCTGGTCGAAGGCAGTGACCTGGAGGTCGGCAGCGACAATTGCGTCTACATGCGCACCGTGGAAGGCCTGTCGCGCGTCGATGTGATTTACCGGCGCATCGACGACCTGTTTCTGGATCCCGAGGCATTCGATCCGGAGTCCATGCTCGGTGTGCCTGGACTGCTGCGCGCCTGGAAAGCCGGCAACGTTGCGCTGGCCAACGCCCCGGGGGCCGGTGTGGCGGACGACAAGGTGGTGTACGCGTTCGTTCCGGATATCATCCGCTACTACCTGGACCAGGATCCCATCATCCCCAACGTGCCGACCTACAAGTGCGTGAACAAGGATGAACGCGATCACGTGATCCAGAATATCGCCAGCATGGTCATCAAACCCGCCAACGAATCGGGTGGTTACGGTATGTTGATCGGACCGCAGGCTTCCCGGGCCGAACGGGAAAAATTTGTGCGGCTGATTCGTCGCGATCCACGCAACTACGTCGCCCAACCGCTGCTGACGCTGTCGACGGCACCAACGCTGGTCGGCACCCACGTGGAACCACGCCATCTGGATTTGCGCCCCTTCATATTGTCCGGTGAACAGACCTACATCACGATGGGCGGGTTGACCCGCGTTGCCCTGCGCAAGGGGTCTACGGTGGTGAATTCGTCACAGGGCGGCGGCAGCAAGGACACCTGGGTGGTCGACATGGAGGGCGCTTGAGTATGCTTTCCCGGGTCGCGGAACACATCTACTGGATGACCCGCTATGTCGAGCGGGCGGAAAATATCGCGCGCCTGATGAACGTCAACTCCCACCTGCTGCTGGACCTGCCCAAGCGCATGCGGCTGGGCTGGGAGCCGATCATCGACATACTGGGCTGTCGGGAGCTGTTCTTCACCCTGAATGACAGCGCCGCAGAGCGCCAGGTGCTGCGTTTCGTGATCAGCGACCTGAACAACCCCGGCTCCATCCTCAGCACACTGCGGCTGGCGCGCGAGAACGCCAGAACCATCCGCGACATCATCCCCCGCGAGGCCTGGGAACACATCAACGATGTGTACCAGCAGGCCAGCAAGAGCGGCCAGAGCGGACTCTCTCCCAGCAAGCGCTACGACTACCTGCGCAGCATCATCCTGGGTTCGCAGACCCTGACCGGGATGCTTGCCGGCACCATGACCCACGACGAGGGCTATGAATTTCTGCGCCTGGGCCGCAACCTGGAGCGCGGCGACATGACGACGCGCATTATCGACGTACGTTCTGCAACCCTGCTCCCGGAGCTCGCCGAAGCCAACCCCGGTGCCCTGGAGGGCAGCCAGCCGTTCGAGAACATTCAATGGATGAGCGTGCTCAAGTCGCTTACGGCTTATCAGATGTACCGCCGGGCGGTACAGGTACGCGTGCGCCGGCCCGACGTGCTGCGCTTCCTGTTCCAGGAGCGCCGCTTTCCGCGCTCCTTCTATCACACCGTGTGCGAAGCGGAGACCTGCCTGGAAAACCTGCCGCACAACGAGAAGCCGCGCAAGGCGGTGACCCGGGTCAAGAACAAGGTGATGCGGGCAAAGCCCGAAAGCCTGTCGCAGACCGAGCTGCACGAATTCATCGACCAGTTGCAGCTCGGCCTGGCGCGGGTCCATGACGCAATCGCGGCGAGCTACTTTCGCGCCAAACACTCCCCCGAAACCCCGTAACAGCCCCCACTGCTCCCCGCCACTGATATCGACCGCTTCGGCGGGCCAGGAAGCGCTCGGCCGCAACACAAGCAGGCGTTTTAGGCGAGGCTTGCCTCACCGGGCAAGCCGCCAACTCCGCGGTACCGGCGCACCGCCCCAGCAGCGCAAACGACTCCGCTGAACCCGGCGTCGCCTGGTGCCAGGCCCGGGATCCGGGCCGATTGCCCTGCAGGACACCCTTTGAGCGGCAGCCCGAACGCCGCCGCCCGCCTCCCAGGCCCGCCGTTCAAGAGAAGCGGCGCGCCTGCCGATACGCAGCCAGTCGAACCCCCGCTTCAGTGCCGCCGACTAAAGGGAGTTAACAAATATGGCGACAGCGCCACAGTTCAACAGGCTACTCGAGGATTGCCGGGAGATGGCAATCAGCCACCTGCGCCCGCTCATGGATCGAATGTTCGAGAACGCCGACGTCGCCCTGCTGGGTTTTGCAGAGAGCGCCGAAAGCAACATGGCCCAATCGGTATTCTTTGAGGCGATGGCAGAGGTGCGCCGAAAACGCAGCGCCATAGAAAAGCTGTTCTATATCGAAATCGAGCGCAGTTTTTCCGAGTTCCCATGCAAGCCGGATGCCGCAGCGGACGCAGAGGAACCCGACAATCCCTTCGGTGGTCTGTCACTGGTCGATAGAGAGGAAATGGAAACCTCGGTCGCCATGCTCAACGCGTCCCGCAAGCTCGGCACGCGCATGATGGACAAGGTATTCGGCCTCAAGCGGCGGCTGACCGTTGTAAACGACGGCAACAGCGTAGAAGAAAGCCATATTCCCGCCGGACCCGCCTGGCTTGGCAGCGCCTATCAGCGCGCTATCGAGCAGCTTGAACTGGAGAACAAGGTGCGCCTGGTCTTCATCGTACTGTATGAAAAGTACGTGCTCAGCAGAATCGACGCGCTGTTCGAGGAATTCAATAAACGTCTGATCGAGGCCGGCATTCTGCCGCATCTACGCTACGAAATCCGCAAGCAACCGGGCAGCGTTGAAATCGTCCAGACCACCAGCAATGAAGCACCTGAGGAGAGTACCGAAACCGACCCGGAGTACGAGCCGGACCAGAGCGCTTCCGAACTCGGGGACGAATTATTCGGCCGGATCTGTGACCTGATTGCAGTGCGCCGCAGCGCCCCGCGCAGCGGCCAGGGAGGCGCCCCGGGCGGAGGCCATAACGGCGGCGCAGACGTAGCCGGCGGGAGTCATGGCGGGCAATACGCAGGTGGCGGTGCTACCGGAACCGGCGGAGGCTATGGCGGGGGCGGCGCAGGCAGCTCGGGCCCGGGCGGCCAGGGGAATACCGCAAGTGGTAACACGGGAGCGCCCATCACCGGCCCCGGTTCCGTGCTGGTCGGTGAAATCAGCCGTCTTCAGTCGGTAGCCCAATCGGGCTCGACACGCGTGTCGAGTTCCGAGTTCATCGAAAACATCGAAGTCGACGAGAACCTCGTCGAACGCCTGCAGAGCACCTTGAGCGCGGAGCGCGAAAAGATCTTCGGTGGCCTCGACCGTCGCAAACTGCCGGCTGCGGATACCAACGTGATCGAGCTGGTCGGTATGCTGTTCGAGTACATGTTGCTGGAGGAAAACCTCCCGAATGTGGTCAAGGCCCTGCTCAGCCGACTGCACACACCGTTGCTGAAGGTGGCTGTTCTGGACCGGCATTTCTTTACCCAGGCCCAGCACCCGGCCCGCAAGCTGCTCAACGACATGGCCGCAGCCGGCAGACGCTGGATCGATGAAAACAACATTGAACGCGGCATCTTTCCTAAAATGAAGGAAATCGTCGACAGGCTCCTGGCGGAATTCGAGGAAGACGTCAAGATTTTCGATGCTCTGTTAGAGGAATTCAGCAAGTCCGTGACCGAGCTGCAGCAACGGGCCCGGCTGGTCGAGCACCGCAATGCGGAAGCCGCCGAGGGCCAGGACAAGCTGCAGGCGGCTCGCGCACGTGCCCGGCAGGAACTCACCGAGCTGTGCACAGGGAAGGCTGTTGCGCAGGTTGGGCGCGACTTCCTGCAAAGGCTGTGGGCAGACAAACTCACCTTTATCCTGCTGCGCAACCCCGAGGGTGACGCGTGTGAGGCCTGGCACGAGGCCGTATCCCTCGCGCGGCGGATGATCGAGTCACTGTTGCCACCGGCGAGCGAACCAGCGAGACAGCAAGGCAAGCAGGCGCTTGCCGGCCTGCAACAGGAGTTGCGCGAGCAGGTCCGGGGCATGCAGCAGAGTGACAAGGAGCGACTGCTCAACACGCTGTTCGAGGTGCAGACAGAGGTATTGAAACAGGTCGTTGCCGAGCAGGCCAGTCCGGCTGCAGCGGAACCGCCCGCTGACGAAGAACAGGCCACGGCTGCCGACACCTCAGAACAACCGGATGCCGAGCCACTGACGCCCGCTCAGCAGGACACGATCGCCAAGCTCAAGGGCATCCCCTTTGGCACCTGGTTCGAATTCACCGAGGAGTCAAAAGTGCCGCGACGCGTAAAACTCTCATGGCGCAGCACCATAACCGAGAAGTTCATGTTCGTTGACCAGATGGGCGTCAAGGCCGCCGTGATATCGATGCGCGAGCTTGCCGACTGTCTGATTGAGGGCAAAGCACGGGTCATCGCAGAGGAGAAGAAACCTTTCGTTGATCGAGCCCTGCATGCGATCCACCGAATGCTGGATCACGGGACCGCGCAAAAGGCCCGGGCCTGACCACCGGAGGCATAGTGATGAGTACACCGACAAAAGCGAACACCATCGAGCAGCGTCGCAAGCGCAGGGTGGCGATAGCCGACTACCTGGAGGTCACGGACACCCATAGCGGCAAAGTCCTGGGCCAGCTGGTAAACCTGTCAGCCGACGGCCTGATGCTGATGGGCCCTGGTTGCATCACACCAGGAACGATTTACCAGTTGATGATTCCGCTGCAAACGCACACCGGCGCCGAGCCACTTCTGGTGGGCGCGGAAAACCTGTGGTGTCACGACGCTAACGAGTCCGGCTCCTACTGGAGCGGCTTCCAGATTATCGATATTTCCCCGCAGCACCGCGAGATCCTGACCGGCATCGTCGACGGCTAGGCGGCATTCCTCGCGGGGATGCCGACGCCGGGCAGCTGTCGGAGTGGCGGGCCGATCACTGGTTTTCCAGGGCTTCCCAGACGGACTGCCGACCCGATGCCTTGGCGATGGCCTGCAGCCGGTTCTGGTGCGCGGCACTTTCTTCCGGGTCAGCACGAATCACCCGCAGTGGCGCCCGGTTGTCCGCCAGACGGCGCGGCTGTTCCGCCCGCACCATGCTGTCCCCCGTTTCCAGGTTGCTGCCGAGTGATAGGGTAACCTGGCCCCCCGTCATGGCAAGATAGACGTCGGCCAGAATCTCCGCATCCAGCAGCGCGCCGTGCAGATCGCGGCGCGAATTGTCTATCTCGTAACGCCTGCACAGTGCATCGAGGTTGTTTTTCTGCCCGGGGTGCAGTTTGCGCGCCATCAGCAGGGTGTCGAGCACCGCGCACAGGTCCGCCACCTGCTGACCGTGGGCACACAGGGTCAATTCGTGGTTTATGAACCCGACGTCAAACGGCGCATTGTGAATGACCAGTTCGGCACCACGGATGTAGCTCACGAAATCGGCAACCACGTCCTGAAACCGGGGTTTGTCCACGAGAAACTCATTGGTGATCCCGTGCACCTCGATGGCACCCGCATCGATTTCCCGGTCCGGCTGCAGGTACTGGTGAAAATTATTTCCGGTCAAGCGCCGGTTGATCAGTTCCACGCAGCCGATTTCGATGATCCGGTGACCATCCTGCGGTTCGAGCCCTGTCGTTTCGGTATCCAGCACAATCTGGCGCATTGAGTTCTCCCTAGGGGCTGTTAACACTACCCACGGCACGGATAGTACTAGGGAACCTCTGATTAATCCGTCATTCCGGCGCATGCCGGAATCCATAGCGTT
>CBDTYI010000083.1:0-9732 GCA_965364565.1 uncultured Gammaproteobacteria bacterium
GTTCGCGGCCACCCAGTGGCTTTACTTCGCTGAAGGTGATGGTGCGTGCCACCCGCATATCCTCGTCGTAATAGAATTCCTCGAGCGGGATGTAACTGTCGGCCAACACCGTTAGAGTCAGTTTGCCCCACACCACTGCGGCATCGGGTTTCGGCAGCAGGGTGAACTCCAGCAGTTGTCTGCCGTCGCGCTCGCCTTCGAAGCTGATGTGGGCGTCGTAATCCTCTTCACGGCGCGATTCCTTCACCAGGTCATCGTTGGTGAAGTGACTGCCCATCCAGGAACCCAGCATCATGCCGGAGGTCAGGCGTATGGTGCGATCGGTGCGTGGCAGGTAGGTGAAGATATTGTTGCCGGACTTGAGCGTAGCGGTGCCCTTTTCCTTCAGCGGCGCGACAATGCGCACCAGGGTTTCCTCCTTACCCTTGGACCAGGCTTCCATTGCCATGTTGCGGGTGTAGTGCTCGGTCTTCACCTGCATGGTGACGCGCGCATGCGATGAAGTGCCGCGCCACAGGTCGTCCACGGCGCGCAGGATCTGCGTGGCCCGCTCGGCCTGGCCGTGTTCGGGCTGCGCTACCGCCGCCGCCCCGCACAGCCAGGCGCTAAGTACAGCCAACACCGCAAACCTGTGCAGGGCAGACGTCATGCCAGGGCTCATCCCGAAGCGCATTCAGTCGGCGAATGCGACGCCGGTACCGCCCAGGCCGCAGTAGCCGCCGGGGTTCTTGGCCAGGTACTGCTGATGATAGTCCTCGGCGTAATAGAACGGCGGCGCGGGCAGAATCTCTGTGGTGATCTTCCCGAGGCCGCGTTCGCCGAGACGCTCCTGGTAGGCCTGCCGGGTCTGCTCGGCCAGTTCCTGTTGTGCATCGTTGAAAGTGTAGATGCCCGAGCGGTACTGGGTGCCGACATCGTTGCCCTGGCGCATGCCCTGGGTGGGGTCATGGCCTTCCCAGAACGACTTCAACAACGCCGCGAACGAGACTTGCTGCGGATCGAACACCACCAGCACCGCTTCGTTGTGACCTGTCATGCCGGTGCAGACTTCGCGATACGTCGGGTTCGGCGTGTAACCGGCGGCATAACCAACCGCTGTGGTATAGACGCCTTCAATCTGCCAGAAGCGCCGCTCGGCGCCCCAGAAACAGCCCATACCGAACAGGATCTGCTGCATGCCCGCCGGGAACGGCGGCCTCAGCGGATGACCGTTGACATAATGCTCTGCGGGTACCGGCATGGGCGTGTCCCGGCCGGGCAACGCCTGCTCCGGCGTGGGCATGGCTATCGACTTGTGCATCATGAACATGGGGGCGAATCCTCCAGCGGCAACAGGACTTTCCCGGTCTTGCTCATGCTGCATACAGCCGCCTGCAGGTCCGGGTTGACGGCGCTCTGCCCGGCATAGCGCGTCGCCACGCGAGCAGTGTAACGCATCATGTGACTGCGGGCTCGACGCGTTCCATTACGCCCGGACGCGGCGAGTGACAGCGGTGCATGCGCCTGGGCTTTCTGTGTATAGTTGCTCCGTAGGTCAAATGTACGCAGAAACCATGAACGACTTCAAATCCGGCCCACCCGACGCCCTGCTGCTGCTGACAACCCAGTGTCCGCATTGTCCCACCGTGCTGCAGGGCCTTGCCGAGCTGCTGAAACAGGGCGTTATCGGGCGCCTCGAGGCGGTCAATATCGCCGCGCGCCCGGATATCGCCGCTCACTACGGAGTCCGCTCGGTGCCCTGGGTGCGGCTGGGTGAATTCGAGCTGCAGGGACTTCATTCGGCGGCCGAGCTGCGCCAGTGGGCGCAACGGGCCGGATCGGAGGCCGGCGTCGCGGAATACTACGCAGACTTGTTGCAACACGGCCAGCTTGCCGCTGTGCTCGCCGCCGTGCAGAGCAACCCGCAGCGGCTGTCCACCCTGTTGCTGCTGGCAGCCGACCCCGATACCGAGCTTGCAATCCGCGTCGGCGTCAGCGCGGTAATGGAAGAATTCGCGGACAGCGAAGCCTTGCGTGCCCAGCTGTCCGCTCTGATTGCGCTCGGCCGGCACGACGATCCACGGGTGCGCGCCGATGCCTGTCACTTCCTGGCACTGACGGCGAGCCCGGACGCCGTCGCGCCACTGCAGGCGCTGAGCGAAGACCCGGAGCGTTCGGTGCGCGATGTAGCCCACGACAGCCTGAAGGAACTCCGGGAGGCGCTGCAGCGCTGACTGCATTGGCGCGGGAGCGCGTCGCCGATGCACTCTGAACCCGCTTCGGTGACAAATCGGCAGCTTGCCACTACCGCCCTCAGAACCACCAGCTAATGCAATTTTCGGCCGCGCCTCTTTAGTCACCAAGTTCAGGGAATAAACCCGCTCGAATTCCTCTCTATACTTATGGTAACGATAAGGAGGAAACATGAGACTAAGACCCGCCATTTTTGCAGCTTTGTTGACCGTGCTTGGTATCGCCGTCGCCGCAGTGGATCCCGCTGTCAAGGAAATGTTCGACAAGATCGATACTGACGGAGACGGGAGCATCACAAAACAAGAGTTTGGCGCACAACCGGAGTTGATTAAAGAGACCCATCTGCATGGCTACGGATGCTTTGAACAGGCTGACGTGAATCAGGACGGGGCGCTGAGCCTGGAAGAATATGACGCCTTTGAAGAAGAAATTCCCTGCGAATAATCGTAATCCTGCACCGTGGAGTGATCGTTTAAGGTCCCGGGCGGCGGCACAGCAGTCGCCGCTTGCCCCGTGCAGCATTGACCAATTTTTCTGGCGTGTTATCAGTTGCAGGCATTCGCGAGAGCGATAGGGATCTGGTCCACTTGCGCAGTATCGAGGCTGTTATTGCTAGGTAGCGGCGCAAAAAGAACCCCGCCGGAGCGGGGTTCCTCGAATCGGATTATCCGATGCAGTCTTGTTCAGGCGCTAACGTTCGCCGCCTGCAGCCCCTTAGGACCTTTCTCTATGTCAAAGGTGACCGCCTGACCTTCGCTCAGCGTCTTGAATCCCGAACCCTGGATGGCGTTGAAATGCACGAACACGTCGTCACCGCCGTCATCCTGAGAAATAAAACCAAACCCTTTGGCTTCGTTAAACCACTTTACAGTACCTGTAGCCATAAATCGTTTTACCTTAAATAAATTGAACAAATAGAGTGTTGCGTACAGGTAATGAATGGGGAAACCCGGGGCGAAGCCAAGGGAACAACCACAACCGCCAATAACAAAATCTGTAGCTGTCGGAACTATAGGAGAATCTCTGCGGGATTGCCAGAAATTTAGGGAACCTCTGATTAATCCGTCATTCCGGCCCATGCCGGAATCCATAGCGTTGAATTCACTGGATCCCGGCATGGGCCGGGATGACGAGAAGCGGATTAATCAGAAGTTCCTTAGTCTGAATCTCAGTATCGCCGTCTTTGTCGATCGCCCCGAGGGAGTCGCTGATGCGCAGGACCGCAAGCCGCATGCGTCGCTAAGCGCCATCCAACACCCGGCTGATCACCCGCTCCAGTTCCTCCGCCATAACCGGCTTCAGCAACACGTCCGCAATCTGCAGTTCAGTCCTTTCCTGCTTACTCACAACATCGGCGTAACCGCTGAATATGACAACCGGCACGTCGCTGTTCAGCGCGCGGATTTCGCGCACCATGTCGACACCGCTCATCCCGGGCATGGTCTGATCGGTAATGACCAGACTGAACGCGCCCGGCGAGCGACGAAATGCCTCCAGTGCCTCGACCGCGTTTGCGCACGCCGTCACGTCCGCATTGGTGGTCAGCAGAAACTCTTTCAGATAGCGGCGCACAAGCGGCTCGTCCTCGACAACCAGCAGTCGCTTGCCACCCAATTCAAGGGCGTCACCGGATGCCGGCTCGCTGTCACCTTGCTCCGTGCGCCGCGTCGCAGCGGGAAGCAACACGTCGAAGCGCGTTCCGCGCCCGGTCCCGGTGTCCACCAGCACATGGCCGCCGTAGGTCTTGACAATACCCTGCACCACCGCCAGACCCATGCCACCGCTCTCACCCGCCTCCTTGGTGGTGAAAAACGGTTGAAACATCCTCTCCAGCATGTCAGGCGCAATGCCGGGCCCGGAATCGGCGACCTGAATGCACACCCAGGCGCCCCTGACCTGCTGGTGGCAGATCCGACACTCGTCCCCGTCCAGGGTCTGGACGCTCACGGCAATATTCAGTACACCGACGCCGTGCATCGCATCCCGGGCGTTGATACTGAGATTCATCACCAGCTGCTGCAGGTGCAAAGGGTCGACCGTGACCGTCGGCGATACCTCGGGCCACTGGGTGCGTATTTCTATGCTCGCCGGCAGCATCGGCCTCAGCATGCTGATGACTTCTTGCAGCTGCGGAACCAGCTGCAACGGCTGTGCGGTTTCGCGACTGTCCCCGCGGCTGTATACGAGCAGTTGTCTGATCAGCTCGCGCGCCCGTCCACCGGCCTTCAATATCTGGCCCAGATAGTCGTCCAGTCTGGGGTCGCCGCCGCCAAACCGGTCGCGGGCCAGCTCGGTCATCCCCAGCATGCTTGCCAGAATATTGTTGAAGTCGTGCGCGATACCACCGGTCAGCTGGCCGATAGCCTCCATCTTCTGGGATTGCTGCAGCGCCCGGTGCAGACGTTCGCGCTCCGCCTCCTGGTTCCTTCGCTCGGTAATGTCGTGAGCCAGTTCAAGGCGTACATAACGCCCATCATCCCAGGGGATCGCTCTGGCCGCGCATTGATACCAGCGCCCGTCAGCGGGATTCTGGAATTCCCAGCTGCAGGTTCCTGTGGGTTGTCCCGCTGCATCGAGCAACCTGTCATTGGTGCAGAATCCACACGGACCGGTCTGGCCCGGGTAAACGGTCTGCCAGCAGCGCTTGCCAAGCACATCGCCCACCCGCTCCCTGACCTTCGGGTTGGCATACAGCACCTCGTAGCTCTGCAGGTCGGCGACATAGACCGCTGCATCAATGCCGTCCAACACCGCGAGAAAACGCTGATTGGCTTTCTGCAGCGCGATCTCTGCCTGTTTTCTCTCCGCGATGTCGCGCAGAATGCCAACGATATACTCGCCCTCCTCGTCGGTGGCGTAATGCGCGTTGACTTCCGCCAGAAAACCTGTGCCGTCGGGGCGGCGACCGGCATCCTCCAGGGTGAATCTGCCCTGTTCCCGGAGCCTTGCCACCGCGTCGTTCCAAAGATTCATGGAGTTGAACTCGCCGGACAGGTCGATGACGCGCATGGTCAACAGCTCTTCGCGACTGAGGTGCATGAATTCGCACAGGGTCTGATTGACGTCCAGATACCGCGCGGTAGCCGGGTCCACCACCGCAATCATGTCGGTGGAAGAGTCCAGCAGACGTCGAAACCGCCGCATCGATCGCGCCGACTCGGACTGTTTATGACGCTGCCTTTCGCGAATGAGCATGCGTACGCCGATCAGCAGTACCGCGATGAATACCAGTAGCGGTGCAGTGGCGCGCGCCGCCGCGCGATACAGATCCCAGTCCGCGCGTTCCGTGACAAGCACCCAGGGCACAGGGCCGAGTCGCGTGACAACCATCCGCGACCCGTCAAACGACAGCGGCTGTTTCGCACCGTTGTGCGCCTGGATCAGTTCGAAAAGACCAGGCCGCAATTCGCGCAATGGCCTGTAGTAGGAACTGACGTCTTGCGGACGACGATCACTGGCCAGGGCGATGACGTCGCCCCCCGCATCCAGCAGGTAGTGTCGATCGCCCGGAAATTGGTATTTTTGCAGCGAGTTGCTCAATGACTTGAGCGTCAAATCAAAGCCGACAATGGCTCTGAACGTGTCGCCTTCGTACACCGGCGCGCCGAACGTTACCATCTGCCCCTGCCCGGCCTCGTCCAGGTATACCTGGGTCACATAGGCACTGCGCTCCGGGTTGCGTTCCGGCGTGCCGGCTGCAAACAGATCCATGTCGTAGAACGCGTCGTCCATGAAAAAATCGCCGAACGGGATGTAGGGATACACACACATGAAGCGACGCGCGGACAGGTAGTAGACCCAGGGCGTTTCCGGATAGATATTCTTTACCCAACGGAACATGGAATCGAGCGACAGCGCGACCTCGAGCTCGTGCTGGAACGACGCGTCGCCCTTGAGCTCACCCAGCCCGGTCAGATTGAGACTCGCAGCGGGATCTGCCGGCACCGGCAGCTCGGTGAGACCGTAACCATTCTTGTCGCGGACCGGACCCAGGAACTCGGAATAGCCGGATGATAGGGATTCCGGTTGCGCCAGTTTGCTTTCGGCGCTGGTTCTCAGGCCCTCGACAATCTGTAGCGCACCCTGGGTGGTGGCACTGAGCATCTGCGCCTGCCGCTCGCCGCGCTGGGCGAGTTGCGTCAGTGCGTCGCGCAGCTCGGAAACGAACTGATGCACCACTCCGCCGATCAGGACCAGGCCGGTCAGTATCGCGGCGATAAAAATTCGCAAACGGTTGTTCATTGGCTGCTCTTGTCAGTCCCGATTGCCGAACCACTGAAATGATGACTCAAACCGGAGTTCCGCCGGTCTCGCGACCGACGGCGAAGCAGCGCTAGTCGAACAGGTCCAGCTGCGCGCTGTCCGCGTGCGGCGCCCGAAAGCGGGTCAGATCGTACTCCGGCAATTCGGCGAAACCCAGCCGAGCGAGCGCAATCCGGAAACGCTGGGCGATCAGCTCGGCATACGCACCGTTGCCGCGCATGCGGTGCCCGAAGCGGCTGTCGTTGTCGCGCCCGCCACGCATCTCCCGGACCCGGCGCATGATGCGCTCGGCCTTCAGCGGCTGGTGCTGCTGCAACCAGTCCCGGAACAGCTCCTTCACCTCATGCGGAAGCCGCAGCATGACATAGCCCGCGCTGCTGGCGCCCGCTTCGCGCACCGCGTGCAGTATGGTTTCGATCTCGGCATCGTTGAGCGCCGGAATCACCGGGGCGACCAGCACCGCCACCGGAATGCCGGCCCGGCTCAGCGCGCGGATGGTCTGCAATCGCCGCTGCGGTGCGGCTGCGCGCGGCTCCAGATTGCGCGCCAGCGTCCGGTCCAGGGTGGTCACCGACACCGTCACGTGCACCAGGTTATCATCTGCCAGCCGGGTCAGCAGGTCCAGATCGCGTTCCACCAGCGCCGACTTGGTGACAATACCTACCGGATGCCTGAACTCCAGCAACACCTGCAGAATCTGGCGCGTGATGTTCAGTCTACGCTCGGCGGGCTGATAGGCATCGGTGTTGACGCCCAGCGCGATCGGCTGGCAGCGATAGCCGGTGCGGCCCAGCTCCGCGCGCAGCAGCGCCGCGGCGTTCGGCTTGTGGAAAATCTTGGTTTCGAAATCCAGTCCCGGCGAGCAGTCCAGGTAGGCGTGTGAGGGCCGCGCATAACAATACACACAGCCGTGTTCGCAGCCGCGGTAGGGATTGATGGAACGGTCGAACGGAACATCCGGCGAACGGTTGTAGACCAGCAGCGAGCGGCTGCTGTCGGCAAGCAGCGTGGTGCGCGGTCGCTGCGGGTCACGCTCGAGCGTATCCCAGCCGTCGTCACAGGGTTCGATGTGCCGGGCGTGAAAACGGTTGGGCGGATTGACGGCCGTACCGCGCCCCTTGACAACAGGCGGGGAACTCATTGGCAGCCATCACCAGGCGGGCGCACGCTGGCCGCGCTGTGCACGCGCTTCACTGAGGCGGGTCCCGGTCGGGTGCCCTGAGCAGCCAGTGCCTGGCGAAAGCGGCAGCCTGGTTGACGGTCCAGACGCCGTTTGGAGTTTCGTCCATCGCCCGGCACCAGGCCTCGCTGCCGACCTCGGGTGCGCGGGCGAGCAACAGGCTACCCACCGACGGCACTGACGCCGCTGAACCAGCTCGTTTCATTGCGGTTTCCTTCGCCGACCCCGGGGAACGCGCATTATACGCTGCCCACGGCGACGCCGGGAGCCGTAGCCCCTGCAACAGTGCGTCTATGCTTCGCTCAGTCGGTCTCCGGCAGCTTGGCGTGTTCCGGCCAGGCTTCGGCTTCGATGGTGTCACGGTAGCCGTGCCAGGTGGCATAGCCGATCACCGGCATGAGCACCGCCAGCCCCAGGAAGGCCGTGGCGAAGCTGACGGCGACGGAAGCCAGGATGATCAGCACCCACAGCAGCATGGCCCCCTTGTTGCGCAACACGGCATTGACGCTGGTGATGACCGCCGTGACCGTGTCCACTTTTCGGTCCAGCATCATGGGAAGGGAAAAGGCGCTGGCGCTGAACACCAGCGCGGCGAACAGGGAGCCGACGGCGGAACCGATGGTGAGGAAGATCGCCAGATCGGCGAAATCAGGCTGGGCCTCCACGGGGAAGAATACGTGCACCATGGAGGCGGCGCGAGCCCACACCAGGAAGATCACCAGCAGCATCATGGAGTACACCAGCTCGTCGCCGAGATGGCGCCGTCCCTCGCGCAGGCAGTAACCGATCTGCGGTGTGAGGCCGCGCTGCAGCTGACAGCTGATAGAGTACAAACCGATAGCGAGCACCGGAGCGATGAACACGAAGCCCGACATGACGCTGAGAATCAGCACGTAGCCACCCAGCTTCCAGGTGACAAACGCCAGTGCGTAGCTGATCAGCACCAGCGCCCCACCGTACCAGAGACTCGGGCCCGGCGCACGTCTGAAATCCTCCCAGCCCAGTTTCACCCAGTTCAGCGGGGCGGTGAGTTCGAGCTGCCGACAGGGTGCCACGAACGGGAGCTCCTGCGGATCGACGCGCGGCGGGTTCTGATCGAGTTGCGACTCGGTCATCGGTTTCTCCTCCTCCAGTCACTGCGATTGCACCACCGGAGACGGTTTGCTGCGCCCGGTCCAGTGGTATATCCATGCGTTTTTTAATAATTTGCACTTACTCTAGACGATTCCTGGCAACGCGCAAGGCAAAGGCTACATCCTGCTGTTTTTAGTCTTGTTTTTTTGTCTTATCCACAGCAGCCCGTAGACGCTCAGGTTGACAGCGATCACCAGCACGCCCAGCAGCAATTGCACGTCCCGGGTCAACTCAGCCGGGTAGATCACCGGCAGGAGGTACCGCTCGATGAAGCTGCCCGGGTAGCCGTCCCCGCCGGCGGCCCGGCGCAGCCGGTTCTCGAGCGGGGTGAGCGGACACACCCCGCCGCTGAATTCGATCAGGGCGCCCCACAGCACCGCCGGCAGGTGCAGCCAGGGCACCCACCGCCATTTCCATGCCAGGAAACCACCCAGCAACACGAACAGTATGAAACCGAAATGGATCAGCAATACCGCGTCAGCGCCTGCCTGGTACCACATTCAGCACCACCCCGACAAGACAAAGTCTATATTGTTCAATGTGTTATTCATGCAGTGCGGAAGATCCGCGGCCCGCCCGGTGCGGCGGCAAACCCACCGGCGCCGGCTGGCGAAAACGATCAACAAATCGGCTCCGCTGCCGACACAGCGACTGCGCCCGCTCCTATGCTGCGCGCTTGATGGCGGGGACGCCGAGATACCGGACGGCGCACCGCACCGAGACTGTAAAGTTTACAGGGACAACCAGGGATGAGATCCAATAAGGACATCTACGCTTCCATTTTCAACCACGCCATCCAGGCGATTATTCTGATCGACAGGCACGGCATCATCCGTGACGCCAACCCGGCGAGCGAGGACATTTTCGGCTACAGCCCGGAACAGCTGCTGGGTCAGAACGTATCGCTGCTCATGTCGCAGCCC
>CBDTYI010000084.1:0-9634 GCA_965364565.1 uncultured Gammaproteobacteria bacterium
GCAGGCGCGGGCTGTAGCCGACGATATCGTCTGGTTCGACTTCGAGGAATTGTGTCTGAAGCCAAGATCTGCCCGGGATTATCTGGAAATCGCCCGCGAGTTCCATACTCTGTTGCTCCACGGGGTGCCGCACTTTAACCAGGAGCACGATGAAGCTGCACTACGCTTCATGCACTTGATCGACGCCCTTTACGATCACGGAGTGAAGTGCATTATTGTGGCCGACGACTTGCCGGAACGCCTGTATGAAGGTGGGCGCCTCGAGAAGCCGTTTGGACGCACCGCGAGCCGCTTGACAGAGATGTCCCGAGCGAGTTATCTGGCGCGGCCGCATCGCCCCGACTGAGCGGGGTTCGGTGCCGGCTTGCAGGTACCGGCAGGAGGGAAGTTGACGGTATGAAAAAGTTCATTTATCTCGGTTGGGTAGGCTTGTGTTTGTGGTCGGTGCCACTGACCGCCCAGGATCAAAACCCGGATCCTGCGACAGCGGATGCGCGCATTGCACGCGCCCAGTTCACGACCAACATTGTAAATCGCGAACCGGTTGACCGTGTTCTTGTGGTATCGCCGCCCATAGAGGAACTGTACTTCTTCACTGACATACGGCACATGGAAGGCGATACGGCGACGCACAGTTGGCGTTATCGTGGCGAGTTGATTTCCAAGGTCAGCTTCGAGGTGGGCGGACCGCGCTGGCGCGTCTTTTCGAAGGTGCGCCTGGAACCCTATCAGTTTGGTGACTGGTCGGTGACGGTAACCGACGGCAGTGGCTGGCCCTTGTATACAGAACTGTTCCGTTTCGAGCCGGTAAAGGCGGTTGAGCCGCTAGAATAGCGCCGGCTCGGCTGACGCTGCACCGCGCTCGTCTGGCTCGCCTGCTTGAAAGGCCGGTGCGGCCTCGACATCCTGTTCATTAGCGCCTGCGCGCGAGGCAGGAGCGGCTGTGAGCGGCTCAGGTGCCTGCAGGTCCAGGTTGTCATCCGCGGGCCGAAGGGCGGGGCGGTCGGCGGGCGACTGCGGCGAAGCCAGCGGTGTGTCGCCGGTCGGATCCGGCAACGGCTCGAGGCCGGTCCCTGCTCCTGCCGGTTCGGGCCGGGTCTGCGGTGCCTCCGCCGGGCCCGGTTCCTGGAACATCATCGGGCTGTTGTCGGCGGGGATATTGGTGGCCTCTTCAGCAGGCTGTTCGCCGACCGGTGCGAGCAATGCAGGGTCGCTGCTGGGTTGAGTCGCAACGGGAGGGTCCGCTACCGGCTCGAGCGCATGCGGGGCCGCGCTCGGAATGGTTTCCGGTTCGCTGGAGAAGGGGGCAACGGGTTCGACTGCCGTCCCGAGTTCCTGCCGGGGCGGGCTAGCGGCCGTTTCCGGCTCTGCAACCGAGGGGGACTCGAGCTGCACGGGAGCGGGGCTGGCGCTGAAGCCCACCGTGCCTGCCGGTACGGGTTCCGCCCCGTCTTGCCTGAGTCGCTGTGCGAACCGCTGTTCAGCCTCGATGCGCAGGCGTTGGTGCTCTGCTTCCGCCGCTGCTTGCCAGGCCGGGTCATTAGCGCCGCTGGCCATGGAGGCGGGGGGCGCGGCCCGATGCACCGCTCCGGCAACTGCGGGTGCGGCAGGTTTCACAGCTGGTTTGCTGGTCACCGACTCGGGCTGGCTGCGTTTCGAACTCGGAACAGGAGAGGTCGCGAGATCAGCCGGTTGCGGTGGCTTTCGCACCGGAGCGGAAACCGCGCTGGCCGTGGGCCGGGTACCGACAACCGGGCCGTCCTGGTACCAGAAGAAGTAGCCGGAAGCGGCCACTCCGGCCAGCACGCCCACCGCTATTGCGGGCAGGAGCAGGCCGCTGCGGCTCTTCTCTGTACGGGTGTGGGCGGCCGCTGCGCGACTGCGCTGCGGGCGTATCGGCGGTGGCAGCTGCGCGGAGGGCTTGGTGTCGTGGCCCGGGGAGCGGGGCGCAGGTGTCTCGGGGCGTTTACGCGCCTGCCGGGCGTCTTGCTTTCGGGTCTTCTTGGTTTCCAGACCCAGTAAGCGGATAAGCTGTTCAGGGGGCAATTCCATCGAGGGGTGCAGCGGGTTGAACGCCATCCGATTGCCCCCGGCAGGCGCCTTCTCGCTGGTGCCCTTTTCCGGCCCCCGGCTGGTTGCGGATTTCTGTTTCGAAGCTTGCACCATGTCTTGAGTTCCTTGGCTTGGCTGGTTCTGGAGTGACACCATTTCAATTTGTTCCGCCAGCCGGCGGGCCTGGATTGCCTCCGAGCGCAGGCGCGCCATTTCTTCCTGCACACTGCGATATTGCCGGCGCGAGCCGGTTGGGTACGATTGCGCGCCTGACTCAGCCGCTGTCTCTGCCAACTGTTCGGCCCGCTGTTGCACCTCGGCAACATAATCCCGCTCGATCGGGAGTGCCTGGGGCTGACTGAGAATATCCGAACCGGTTTTCCTGTTGTTTCCCATAGATACGCTTGCTAACTGACTTTCTCCCAGGATACCTTAGCGACACGCGCCGCTGATGGTTGAGGCGCGCTCTGCCTGTTGCGGGAGGCAGTTCCGTGGGGGACTGTGATCCTCCTCCAGAATCTCGCTGGTTGCCTTCGCCAGCTCCGGTTACATACCTCCGGGCGGCAGCGCAACGGGCTGCTGCCGTTCGCGCTGCTGCGGAAGCGGCTAGAATGTTGGGTACAAGCAGGAAAACACGCCGCCGGCATGGCGCAGTGGGGGGCTTGGTCATGCGCAGTTATATTCGTCATCCTTCGGATATTCCTATTGAATATCGCGCCGATTCGGGATGTTCCGCTGCCAACCGGGATCGGCTGAGGAACATTGGTCAAGGGGGGCTGGCGTTTCGGTCCGGGTGCGCCTTGCCGGTCGGCACCGCCATTACTCTGAGGATTTCCCGGGTGCAACCGGATTTTGAGGTCAGGGGGCAGGTTGTCTGGTGTCGTGCCGAGAGCGGAGTTTTCGAGATTGGTGTCGCCTTCCTGAATCCCAGTGATCTTTTCCAGGTTCGCATGGTGGAACAGATTTGCCATATCGAGCAGTACAAGGCTGACGTGCTGGCCAGTGAAGGGCGACGTCTGAACGGTGAGCAGGCTGCCCAGGAATGGATTCAGAAATTCGCCGGGGATTTTCCGCAGCTGACCGAGGACGAAAATAACTAATAAACACAGATAGATGTGACGCTCTGTACCCAGGGCTGGCGTGGTTATACACTGAGTAAAACAAAACAACGAGATGAGGTTCAGCTGTCATGGTTATTAAACAGTGGTTTTCGGGGATAGCGTTTGGCGCGGGAGCGCTATTGTTTTGCCTTCAACAGCCCAGCATGGCGGCGGGATTGGAGCCCGACTGGATCGAAGTGCGCGTGCTGGACAAGCAGCACGGGCGTCCGGTTGCCGATGCTGCCGTTTGCCTGGGAACCCGCGCCAACGCTCAGCAGTTCGGCGCGCGTCGCAGCGACGCCAGCGGCGTGGTCCGTTTCGACGATCTCCTGTCCAGTTCACTGGTGGTGACGGCGTCCAAAAAGGGTTTTCAGGGCAAAGAGCAGCGCGTCGACTCGCCCAGCCAGACCCGCGTGGTGGTATTGAAGCTCGCTCCCGGAGGCGGTGGGCCCCAGTGCGATGCGCCTGTTGCCGCGGCACCCTTGGACACCTCGTCGGGGCTGGCGATCGAAGGCGTGAGTATCCGCAAGGATCCTGGTGATTCCGCCCGCATCCTGGTTTCGGTCAGGTCCTCCGGGCCTGCCAATCAGGCGCGCATCAGCGAACAGCCGGATTTCGCCGGTGCAGACTGGCAGGAGCTCCAACAGCCAATGTCCTATGAGTTGGGCGGTGGCGCGGGTGTGCGTCAGATCTATGTGCAGGTGCGCCGGGTGGTGCAATCGCAAGGCGCGAGTATCGAGGTGATTTCGCCGGTTGAGCGGGCTCAATATCGACCCTGAGGTTCGGGCCCAAGGGTTGTCAGGCGTCGAGATCGGGGATAAGCCGGCTTTCGATCTGTCGAATGCTGTCTTTGAGGCGCAGCTTGCGTTTTTTCAGCCTCTTCAGCTGCAGCTGGTCCGGGTACGCCGACAGGGTGAGATGGGTTATGACGTCGTCCAGATCCCGGTGCTCCAGGCGTAGCTCTTCCAGCTTCTGCCGGAGTGCCTCAATCTCTTCGCTTGTCAGTTGCTGGTTGATACCGGGGCTCCTGCCTTGAGCTGACCCGGTATCACCGGTTCAGCTAGTTCGCGCCTGCAACGCGGGGTCGATCCGCCGCTTCTTCCTCTACGGATACCGTCTGGAAGGGCCATTCGCGGATGCCGCCATCCAGACTGACCACGTCAAACTGGTTTTGTGCCAGCACCAGCGTGGCCACGGCGCTGCGTCCACCCGCGTGGCAATACACAATATACCGTTGATTCTTGTCCAGTTCATCCATCCGATTGCGCAATTCATACAGCGGCATGAGTATCGCGCCCGGGATATGGTGATCGTCGAATTCCTCCGCATAGCGAACGTCGAGCAGCTGGTAACCGGTCTCGACCATGGTCTTGGCGACGTTCGGGTGCACGGTCTTGATCAGCGGATTGCGGATCATATCGTCAAAGTCGTCCCGGTGCAGTACCAGCAGCTTGCAATCGGATGTCGCTCGCACGGTCTCGCAGCGTTTGTTGCCTGATATCAACGCCTCGCAGCCGAACGCGTCGCCTTCGCCCAGGTCGGCAACCTTGGTGGGCTCGTTATCATAGAGCCCGATCTGGTAGCTTTCCGCGGTTCCCTTGCAGATGATGTAATAGGCGTCACCTTCCTCACCCATGCAGATGATGTCCTGACCTGCCTTGACCTCCTCTATGGCCATTTTCCGGAAAGCCGTTTCCACGACTTCCAGGGGAAGGCGCCTGAACACCAGCGAATTGCGCACCAGGTCCAGACGTTCGTGCAGGGCGTCATCGACGTCTTCACTCATGTGTACAACCTCATCCCAGGCAATGAGGTCGTTGAGCATTTCGCGGTCCGCGTGGCAGATGATGGAATCTTCGCGGGCGATAATGGTTGCCGTGGCGGGTGCGTTGGGGAGAATAAACGGCCGGTTCCTGGTGTCTTCCGGGCCGGTAAACGAGCGAACTGATCCGCACTGCACGATCTCCAGTCTGCCTTCCACGACGTAGAGATAGTCGTTGTCCTTTCCGCCGCGAATCTGCAGGATTTCGTCCTTGCGAAGTTCGACGAAGCGCACCACATTGACGACTTCGCTCAGGCGCTCCGGGGACAGCAAGGTAAAGGGCATGTAATGCGACGAAAGGTTTTCAAGCACCCTTTCCATCTTGACACTCATCATGTTCGGTTTCTCCTTCAGCAGGCTCAGAGCGGGGTTGATTCGGGGCTACAGGTAGTTCAGCGGTACCTTGAGGTAGCAGACCTCATTATTTTCGGGCTCGGGGAGGTTGCCGGCATTGATGTTGACCTGCAGGCTGGGAAACAGCAGGCGCGGAGCCGGCAGTTTGCTGTCACGGGCCTGAATATTAGCCACAAACTCGGCCTCGCTGATGGTATCGGGTAGATCGACGTTCTGTGCCTTGCTGGCGCCGATAGTGGTCTGGTAACGCAGTTCGCGGCCCTCGGGATAATCATGCCCTACAAAGACCCGGGTCTGGTCCGGAAAGCGATACAGTCGATTCTTCACCGAGTGATACAGGGCCTGTGCGCTGCCGTCAGGAAAATCGCAGCGGGCCACGCCGATGTCCGGCATGAACAGCACATCACCGGTGAACAAGGTATCACCGATCTGGTAGGTGCAGCACGCCGGTGTGTGGCCGGGCGTGTGCAGCGTCTGTACCGCGAAACTGCCGCACTGCAATTGATCCCCGTCGTTCAGCAAGCGATCGAACTGCCGGCCATCGGTGGGGAAGTGCGGTGCCAGGTTGAAGGTCTCTTTGAAGATTTCCTGGACGCGTTTGATGTTGGCGCCGATACCCAGAGGAGCCTGCAGATGTTTCTTCAGCTCCGCGGCACCGCTGATGTGGTCGGCATGAACATGGGTGTCGAGGATCCAGTGCACCGTCAATTGCTGCTCCTTAATAAAGTGCAGCAACCGGATCACCGAGTCAGTTGACGTCCGCCATGGGGTAGTGTCCAGGTCCAGTATCGGATCGATCACCACCGCGTCGCGGGATGCGGGGTCAAAGACCACGTAGGTAATGGTCCAGGTGCGCCCGTGGTCTGCGAAAGCCTCAATCTGCATGTCAGTTCTGTCCCGCAGCGGGTCGCTGCAATAAAACCGGAAAGCCGTTCCGTGCTGTTTCGGAAGTTTTCCCGCGGGCTTTAACTGTCGGTAGCAGTATCTACAGCGATCTCACACGGTTAACAGGGTTATTAGCGCTTTGAGCGGGGCCGTCTACGTGCCTCGAAGGTGACGATCGATTTGACGATTTCGCGGTAGGGAAACTGTGCAGAGGAGCCGTAGGTTTCGATGCCCATGTCAATCAAACCGGCGACATCAAGAACCTTTTCCGTGCTTAGGTCGGTGCGCAGCACTCGCTGCAGACCAAGCAGGCCGCCATTCTGCACCTTGATCTCCTTGGCATGTGGCAGTTCTGCAGCAACGGCCGTAATTCCAAGCGCAAATCTGGCATTTTCGCGCAGCAGCACGAGGAAACCGGCACAGCGCTGGTGGGTTCTCTTCGAGTGGCAGGAAATTCCCTCTCGATCAGCAAGATAGAAACGGGTGGAGCAGGCGCAGGCGCAGCGGTGGGTCAGGATGGCTTTTTCAAAAACACAGCGGCGCCGGACGACTGCGTGATAGGTTGAGCGGTACTCGTTCTCTTCGACCATTTGCGCTGGTCATTTTTCCCATTCGCGCAAGATCGGCGCCTCACGTTTTTCCATCAGTTTTTCCTCCGCCTCTAACTCTGTGTCTGCGAACATCACCTTAATCTGATGGCCGTCGCCCTCGCTCATGTCGGCGCGCATGCTGCGGGCGCGGCTCTTGGCTTCCTTGAACGAATCGTACTGTTCCAGTCTTTCCAGCGTCTTTACCAGGGCTGTCGGCCCCGCGGTGATTTTGTAGATGTAATAAGGCATAAGAGTGCAGTTAGTCGAAGCTGAGAGTTAATATGACAGGCGCAGTATAGCAACTCTGGCGGGAGGGCTCACAGACCCACTTGCTCGATGTGCGATCCCAGCATGATGATAAACCCCGTGTGTCTCTCCATGCCGTCCTCGCTGTAACCGAACAGGAACGTTCTGCGCAGTGTCAGGCGCCCCGCCGAATCGCGTCTCACACTCAAACGATGCAGGACCACTGTGCCGTCCAGCAACTGAAGATTTTGCCGGGCGCAGGTTTGTCTGGCCGCTGTGATTGCACGTTCGCGAATCCGCAGCGTGTTCTGCCAGAACCATAGCAACAGGCCCAGCAGCAGCAGCGGTATCAGGCTGGTCGCGCTCAAGCCTCAGCTGTCACAACCCAGCCACCAAAGGGCGGATTGATTTGGTGTTGTCTGCTTCACAGGGGCGAACGTTCCAGTTGACCGGGTCACTGGTCTGCTCGCGCCACCTGTCGCTGCGATTATCAGGCACCGGCCTCAACCCGTACCAAGATCACCACCGCCAGTGTCGCGGGGCCGACTTCGAGATTGGCTTCCACAGGTTCTACAGTCTCGGTTCATATCGCTCCAGGTAGCGACAGAATAACAGTGACCTATCCGTTATGAAAACAACACGCCGCCCCGCCACTGGCGGTTGCGCAGCAGGCGGTCCGAATGGGGTTGCGATTCCGCAGCGTCCGTGGGGTAAAGCAAGCGAATCTGTGTTTCACGCATGCTAAACTGGCGCCAGCAACTGGAGAGGTCCCGAATTATGACCGGTATGACTGAACAGGAAAGGACGGAGTTAACGCGCGGCATTCTCGCGATGCTGGACGACTGGGAGGTGGAAGCGAAGGATCAGCTCACCTTGCTTGGCCTTTCCCAGGCCCCGGTGAGGGAATTGCGGCAGCTGCGGGAGAACCGCGCACTTCCCGATGAGCCGGAGATCATGCAGCGTGTCGAACATCTGATCAATATCGCCGACGCGCTGCGCACCACCTATCCGTTCAGCCGTCGCATGGGCAAGCTCTGGATGCACAAGCCAAACAGAAAGTTCCGCCAACGCACGCCCATCGCGACCATGGTCGAAGACGGCATTGTCGGCTTCATTTCGGTTCGCTCCTACCTTGACTGCACGTTCAGTTGGGACCAATCCGGCTCCAAGCCCTAGCTGGCACCGCATCGCGCCCTGTGGGCGTTCTGATGGTCGCGATGTTGTGTTCACCATACCCGATCAGAACGAATGCCTGCGTTGTTCCTTCATACGGATGATCCGTTCTGGCGACCGCAGCCGGAAGCCGCGCTGGTTGCTCTACTGGCGGATCTGGGTCTGTTGGGCGACCGCCGGGATTGTGATGGTCCGGTGCGCTACCTCGCCGGGCACAGCTTTCTACAGCTGCTGATGTTCCTTGGCTGCTCCCCGCAGGTGGTTCTGGTACCGGGCGAGGGCGGCAGCGGCGCAGCACAGTGTTCTATACGGATGCATTCTTTCGAACAGCCGGTGTTCCTCTCGGCACGACCACCGCCCGCGGTCCGGTGTGCCCAGTGTCGCGCCAGGGCCAGTCTGCCGGCGAAGTTGAGTTGCAACACGCCTTTTCGCTGCAGCGCTTGTGGTGCCAGGGCAAACGCCGCCGATCTCGACTGGAGGCACGGTGCCGGTTGCGGGTGTTTCTTTATCGAGGTCGATGGAGTTTACCCGCAGGAGGCGATACCGTCTGACAAGCTGCTCGAGGCGTTGACCCGATTTGCCGGTTGCGCCTGGAACTATTTCTTCGCCGATACGCCGCTGTGAGCGGAGCCGGGCGTGGAGTTGCGCGGGCCGCGGCCGGGCGGGCTAGTCCCTGCGCAGGCGGTCCGAAGTGGCGATCGGCGTCGGGTAGCGCAGCACAATGACATACGAAGAGACGATGAAAGTTATCAGGGTCGCGAGCTGGATCAGGTAGGAGGCCTGCATGCTGATCACCTGCGACTGGGTCGCCAGCACCGCGATCAGCAGGGAAAACTCGCTGACTTGCGCCAGCCGCACTCCGACTTCCCGCGACCGGGCTTCGCTTTCACCCGCAAACATCCAGAGTTTCCTGAATACCAGGGGTTTGACCACCAGGCTGATCAGTGCGAGCGCGAGCGCGGGCAGCAGAACGCCCTGCATCGCCGTCAGGTCGAACGCGGCGCCGAGGGCGAAAAAAAACACCACCAGAAAGAAGTCGCGCAGGGGCCTCAGGCTCTCGGCGATGAAGCGCGAAATCGGCTGGGTGGCCACTGCGATACCGGCAATGAAGGCGCCGATCTCCGGTGACAGCCCCAGCGCCTCCGATAACTCTGCCATCCCCAGACACCAGCCAATCGCCAGCAGAAAGATGTACTCCTGGATGGTGTCGAAGCGCGCCAGTAACCGTGTCAGGACAAAACGCGAAAACCCGAAAGCAAAGATCAGGAAGCCGGGTAGCGTCAGGCCCAGGACGGCTGCACGCTGCCAACCATCGTTGCTCCCGGTCATGCCGTGCAGCAGCATCAGAATCAGGATCGCAATCAGGTCCTGCAGCAGCAGAACGCTGATAATGATTTCGCCGGTATGCTGGT
>CBDTYI010000085.1:0-9562 GCA_965364565.1 uncultured Gammaproteobacteria bacterium
CCCTTTCTACCATGTTCGCCGCCGGCGTGCCGCTGGTTGAAGCGATGGAATCCGTCGCGGGCGCCGCGGGTAATGCGGTCTATGCCGAAGGCATCCTGCAGATGCGTGACAGTGTCGCGACCGGACAGCAGCTGCAGCTATCGATGAACCAGACTGGGCTGTTCCCCAACATGGTGGTACAGATGGTCGCCATCGGCGAGGAATCCGGTTCACTGGATACCATGCTGGGCAAGGTAGCGGACTTCTTCGAACAGGAAGTCGATGACGCGGTCGACGGGCTCAGCAGCCTGCTGGAGCCGTTGATCATGGCGGTCCTCGGCGTTCTTGTCGGTGGTCTCATCGTGGCCATGTATCTGCCCATCTTCAAAATGGGCACGGCAATCTAAACCGAAGCTCTCCACGGCGGGAAAGCCGTGGAGCACGATTGAGACCTCATGGAACTCGTCTATCTGCTGCAGCACAGCCCAGCCTTCTTCATCGGGAGCACATTTGTTGTCGGCCTGATGGTTGGCAGCTTCCTCAACGTGGTCATCCATCGCCTTCCAGTTATGATGGAGCGCGACTGGAAGGCGCAGTGCCGGGAATACACGAACCAGCCGCCGACCGAAGAGGACTCCGGCCTGAGCCTCGCCAAGCCCCGTTCCAGATGCCCTGACTGCGGTCACGCCATACGTTTTTACGAAAACATTCCGGTTCTGAGTTATCTGTGGCTGCGTGGCAAGTGTTCCTCCTGCCAGCACCCGATTTCACTCCGTTACCCTCTGATCGAACTGCTGACCGCGGCTCTATCAGCGGTCATAGCCTGGCATTTTGACTTCGGCTGGCAGGCCGGCGCGGCACTGCTGCTGACCTGGGCATTGATTGCACTCAGCATGATCGATGTCGATCACCAGTTGCTGCCCGATTCGATCACCCTGCCGTTTCTCTGGCTGGGCCTGACCCTGAGCCTGTTTCCCGTATTTGCCGACATGCGCTCCAGCCTGATCGGTGCCATCGCGGGTTACCTTTCGCTGTGGACAATCTATCAGCTGTTCAAATTGCTGACCGGCAAAGAGGGCATGGGGTTTGGCGATTTCAAACTGCTGGCTCTGCTCGGTGCGTGGATGGGTTGGCAGTCTCTGCCGATGGTTGTGTTGCTGTCCTCCGCGGTGGGCGCAGTGCTGGGTATCAGCATGATCGTCATCCAGGGCCGCGACCGCCATCAGCCGATACCGTTCGGTCCCTACCTTGCGATAGCCGGGTGGATCACCCTGCTGTGGGGCGAACAGATATCCAGCAGCTATCTCCGCTGGTCGGGTATGGCCGGTTGAGATGCCGTGCGCTGTGCGCATCGGCCTGACCGGCGGTATCGGCAGCGGCAAGACGGAAGTTTCGCGCTACTTCGGCACGCTGGGCGTTCCGGTGATCGACACCGACGTTATCGCTCGTGAACTGGTGACACGCGGCCAACCGGCACTGGCCGAAATTACGGCCGAGTTCGGGAGCGGAATCCTGGACGCGCAGGGCCACCTCGATCGCGCCAAACTGCGGAGCATCGTATTCGCCGACCCGGCCCGGCGCAGACAACTGGAAAACATCCTGCACCCGCGCATTCGCAATCAGGCACTGGCCTTGTCCGAACAGTGCGACGCCGCCTATTGCATCATAGTTATCCCCCTGTTGCTGGAGAGCGGACAAGACTACCCGCTTGACCGGATTCTGGTGGTCGACGTTCCGACCGAACTTCAATACCGGCGCGTAGCCCGGAGGGATGGAATCTCGCGAGCGCAGATCGCATCGATCCTGGCAGCCCAGGCGGACCGGGCCACCCGCCTGCGGGCCGCGGATGACGTCATAGTGAACGACGGCGACATCGATGCATTGCACAGAAAGATTGACGCCCTCCACGAGCATTACCTGAAGCTCGCCTCATCCGGGCATCACGAAGACTGAACGGAACACCCGGCCGCGCAGCGCACAAACGGCGCCTGGAGCGCGCCCCGGGACCCGCTGTGCATTGCCGAGCTGCGAGCACCCGCTCTCGGCGCCCGTCGTAATTCGACGACAAAACCACGCGACAACGCTTGTCGATTTGCGCCTGCCAGGCACCTGTTGGACAATAGCCCGCTTTAGAGAGCTGTGTCGCGTCCGGTGAATCAGAACATCATCTACGAACAACCGCTGAACGAGCGTATCCGCATCTTCCTGCGTCTGGAGTTTCTGTTCGCCCAGGCTGCACACCATCTGCGCGGAACCAGCCAGTGGGACAGCCGCAGCACGCTCAACAGCATGCTGGATATTCTCAGTATTTTCGGACGCACCGACCTCAAGACAGAGGTACTCAAGGAACTCGAGCGCCACTCGGCGACATTGACGCGTCTACAGCTCAACCCCGACATCGATCGGACCCGCCTGGACCAGGTGCTCAAAGAACTGGAGGGTCTGTCGAACAAGTTGCACAAGGCAAGCGGCGGGCCGATAGCGGCCGATCTGAGAAAAAACGAGTTTCTGGGCAGTATCCAGCAGCGCGCCGCAATTCCCGGGGGCACCTGTGATTTCGACCTGCCGGCATACCACTTCTGGCTGCAACAGCCGGCAAATGAGCGCACCCGGGATCTGGCTGCCTGGCTGGGGCGCTTCGAAGTCATAGCACAGGCGATTCAGCTGATCCTACGACTGATACGCGATAGCGCTCAACTCAAACCGGTCACGGCGGAAACCGGCTTCTTTCAGAAAACCCTGGATGCAAACCACCCCTGCCAGCTGGTGCGTGTGGCGGTGAATACAGAGGTTCCCTACTATGCCGAGATAAGCGGCGGGCGCCACCGATTCACGGTCCGGTTCCTGGAATCTTCCCTGGAAGACGGGCACATAAGGCAGGCAACTACGGACGTCAGCTTCAAACTGGGATGCTGTGTAATTTGACCGGCAACAGCGACAAGACCGCGGGCAGGATCAAATGCCCCAGCTGCGGAAAACCGGTGGTCTGGAACGCGGAAAACCCGTGGCGCCCGTTCTGCAGTGAGCGCTGCAAGCTGATCGATCTGGGCGACTGGATCGAGGAACGCTACCGCATTCCCGATTCTGACCGGCACTCGGAGCTGGAATCCTCTGACTGAACGCCGGCGCTGCGCCTGCCGCTGCGACCCGAGCCGAATCCTACCCTGGGGGCGATGCGTCGTTACTTGTCAACAACGAAAGGAACTTCTACAGCGAACCTGCGCCCCTTCGTTGTCACCTCCAGCCCGGCAATCCAGTCGCTGCGTCCCGAACTGCACACGGGCAGGGTTACGTTCCC
Organism: uncultured Gammaproteobacteria bacterium; assembly: GCA_965364565.1. GTDB lineage: Bacteria > Pseudomonadota > Gammaproteobacteria > DSM-19610 > DSM-19610 > Thiogranum. The sequence goes on from CBDTYI010000085.1 coordinate 3,278, forward strand.
AAGCCAGCGGTCTGCGCCGTCACTGATCAGCTGGTAGCGGTTCATACCCATGTCCATACCCTGCATCGCGAAAGTTACTGTGATTGAGTCCACTCTGTGATCACTTTGCACTTCAACGCGAACCGGAAATGGGGCCAGCACCCGCAGGTCGGGACCCATGGAAAATTGCAGCGCGAGATCGTCGGCAGCGGCTACACAGCCAGTCTTTACGTCGCATGAGGGGCTGAGCTGAAGCGGGGCCGCTGGCATCGCGTCGCCCCCCTTCTCACAGGACAGCACGGACAGCGCTACCGCCAGCGGCAGCGCCAATTTCACTTCACGAGTCATCGCTTCCCCCATAACGCGCGGATCGCCGCAATACCTTGTGCCCCATTGTGTATTGCAGTGTCGATATCTGACCGGTGCATACCACCCAGCGCATAGACGGGTATTGCACAGCCCTCCACCCAGCTGGAGAATCGCGCCCAGCCCAGCGGAGCGGCCGCGGGGTGACTGGCAGTCGTGTTCAGCGGTGAAAGCACGGCGAAATCGGCGCCCACCCTTTCAGCCATCGCGAGATCGTCCGGCCGGTGGCAGGACGCCGCCACCCACAAGTGGTCCGGAAGCGGACGCCGCTCGGTGGCAGCCAGACGTGTGCCGCTCAGATGCACACCATCGGCACCCAGGCGCTGCACCAGCTGCGGATCACTGTTGAGCATGACTCTGGCACCGTAGCGCCGGCAGAGTTCAATAGTCCGGCGCCCGAGCGCTTCGTATTCCAGCGAGCTCAACGCCTTGGCGCGCAACTGGACCAGTCTGACCCCCGCTTCCAGGCTGGCGCGCAACTGCTGCAGAAACCGCTCGAAAGTATCGTCCGGCTCCGGCGTGATCAGGTATTCGACCGGCAGCTGCAAGGCGCGGATAATCGAGCGGTTGGCGGCGGGAAAAGGTCTGGCTGCAAGCGCATCGATGTCCAGCCATTCTATCACCTGCCCCTCGCGACCGAGTTCAGCACCGCGAAACCCATCCACCCTCCAGACATCGAGCAGTACCGCCTTGTCCGGATAGCGATGCCGGATTCGAATCAGCGGACGCGCGCGACTGACCAACAGGCCCAGTTCCTCGTGAATTTCGCGCTCCAGGGCAGCCCGCACCGATTCACCGGCTTCCAGCTTTCCGCCGGGGAACTCCCAGAGACCGCCCTGGTGCACATGATCGGGACGCAGGCTGACCAGCACCTGCCGGCGTTCGTTGACAATGGCCGCGACAGCCACGTGCGTGAACGGGGCGGCCGCATTCTCAGCTGCGGTATTCCGCATTGATGCGTACGTATTCATCGGAAAGGTCGCTGGTCCAGACGGTCTCGCAGGCGCCGCCGCGCCCGAGCTCGATCTGGATGTGGATTTCGTCCTGACTCATGACTCGCTGCCCGTCGTCCTCGCGGTAGTGCGGTGCGCGCCCGCCGTCGTGGACGATGCAAACGTCACCGAGGAAGATCTGAACCTTGTCGACATCGAGATCGGCGAGCCCGGCGCGGCCCACCGCTGCAAGAATACGCCCCCAGTTGGGATCACTGGCATACAGAGCCGTCTTCACCAGCGGCGAGTGCGCGACCGTGTAGGCCACTTGCAGGCATTCCTGCGCGTCACGCCCGCCCGCCACGGAAATGCTGACGAACTTGGTGGCGCCTTCGGCATCGCGCACGATGAGCTGAGCCAGACGGCGACACACCTCGGCGACAGCGTCACAAAATGTCCGGTAGCCAGCGTGTTCCCCGTCCAGCAGCGGCGCTGCTGAAACGCCGGTCGCAACCAGTACGCAGGCATCATTCGTTGAGGTATCACCGTCCACCGTGATGCGGTTGAACGATGCTTCCACCGCCTGCTGCAGGCAACTCTGCAAGGCGTCCGCAGCAACGTTCGCATCGGTGGCAATATAGGCGAGCATGGTTGCCATATCCGGCCGAATCATCCCCGCACCTTTCGCGATACCGGTAATGACGATCGGATGGCCGCCCAGCTGCAGCGTTTTCGATACACCCTTGGCAACCGTATCGGTGGTCATGATGGCGTGAGCCGCCTGTTCCCAGCCGTGTTCGGAAAGCTGCGCGACAGCGCCGTCGAGAGCCGCGTCGATACGCTCGACGGGTAGCGGCTCGCCAATCACACCGGTAGAGAAAGGCAGCACCTGTTCCGGCGCGCACCCTGCCCGTTGCGCCAGTATGCGGCAGCTCGCCCGCGCGTCTTCGAGACCGCGCTTTCCGGTACCGGCATTGGCATTGCCACTGTTGATCAGCATGAAACGCGGGGGCTGCAGCGACAGATGCTGCCGAGCGATTATCACGGGCGCCGCGCAGAAGGCATTGCGGGTAAACACAGCGGCGCCTCGACTGGTCTCGGCCAGCTCGATCACCACCAGATCCTTGCGATCCCGGTAACGGATACCGGCCGCCACCGCAGCCAGCCTCACGCCCGGTACGGGCAGCAGAACCGGTAGCTCCGAATACCCTATCGGCATGACCGCTGCTCGATGCGTTCAAGCATGAAAAACACGGACCTCCCAGCCTGGTTCCTCAATGGTGCGCGGGCCCTGGATTGTCGTCGGATTCCGGCCTAGCTCAGTTTACCGTGGCAGTGCTTGTACTTCTTGCCGGAACCGCACGGACAAGGTTCATTGCGCCCGATCTTGCGGCCGTCGCGCACGAACGGCTGTGCGCTGGGCTCCGGCGCCTCGCCCGCTGCCGCAGCATCGGCTTCGGGCGGCAAGGCGCTGGCATCGTCGTGCCGGAACTGCATGGGCGCCGTACTGCGCCGCTGTTCTTCCACCGCCGCCACATCGGATTCGGCACGCACCTGAACTTTTGACAGGATGCTCACCACGTCGATCTTGATACGATCCAGCAGTCCCGTGAACATCTGGAACGCTTCACGCTTGTATTCCTGCTTGGGGTTTTTCTGCGCGTAACTGCGCAGATGGATGCCCTGGCGCAGATAATCCATAGCCGCGAGGTGTTCCTTCCAGGCCTGGTCGAGCACCTGGAGCATAACCGCCTTCTCGAAGTGTCGCATGGTCTCGGCACCGGCCATCTGCTCCTTGGCGTCGTAGGCGTTTTCCAGCTCGGCGAGTATCTTTTCGCGCAACGTTTCTTCATGCAGCGTGTCATCCGCATCCAGCCAGCCCTGGATAGCGAATTTCTGCGCGAATTCGGTCGCAATGGCGTCTTCGAGCTGCGCCACGTTCCACTGTTCTTCCAGGCTGCCGGGCGGAATAAAATTATCGATAACCCGGTTTACCACATCTACCCGGATCGCCTTAACCGTCTCGGATACGTCATCGGTTGCCATCAGCTCGTTACGCTGCTCGTAGATCACCTTGCGCTGATCGTTGGCAACATCGTCGAACTCGAGCAGGTTCTTGCGGATATTGAAGTTATGCGCCTCGACCTTGCGCTGCGCATTCTCGATCGCCTTGCTGACCCACGGATGCTCAATGGCCTCGCCTTCCTGCATACCCAGTTTCTGCATTAGCCCGGCAACGCGCTCGGAAGCGAAGATCCGCATCAGATTATCTTGCAGCGACAGATAGAAGCGGCTGGAGCCGGGATCACCCTGGCGACCGGAACGACCGCGCAACTGGTTGTCCACGCGCCGGGACTCGTGACGCTCGGTACCGATGATGTGCAGGCCGCCCGCCCCTATCACCTGTTGATGGCGTTTCTGCCATTCGCGGGTCAGGCGCGCAACGGTATGTTCGTCCGGGTTATCCAGTGCGGCGAGCTCGGCGTCGCGGCTGCCACCCAGGACGATGTCCGTACCGCGGCCCGCCATGTTGGTGGCGATGGTTACCGCGCCGGGCTGCCCGGCCTGTGCCACGATGTGCGCCTCGCGTTCGTGCTGCTTGGCGTTCAAGACCTCGTGATCGATCTTTTCCTGGTTGAGCAGATTGGACAGGTATTCCGAGGTTTCGATAGAGGTTGTGCCGACCAGCACCGGCTGTCCGCGCTGCCGGCAGTCGCGAATGTCTTCGACAACCGCATCGAATTTTTCTTTCACGGTCAGGAAAACCAGGTCCCCGCGGTCGTCCCGGATCATCGGCATGTTGGTCGGGATGACCACGACTTCGAGTCCATAGATCTGCTGGAATTCGGCAGCTTCGGTGTCCGCGGTGCCGGTCATCCCGGCCAGGTTGTCGTACAGGCGGAAATAGTTCTGGAACGTTATCGAGGCGAGGGTCTGGTTTTCGTTCTGAATGGTCACCCCTTCCTTGGCTTCCACTGCCTGGTGCAAGCCCTCGGACCAGCGCCGTCCCGGCATGGTACGGCCGGTGAACTCATCGACGATCACGACCTGGTTGTCCTGGACAATGTAGGCCACATCGCGCTGATACAGGGCGTAGGCGCGCAGGGCAGCGTTGAGGTGATGCATGAGGGTCAGATTGGCGGCATCGTAGAGGCTCTGTCCCTCCTGCAGCAAACCCTCTTGTTCCAGCAACTCTTCTACATGCTGATGGCCCTGCTCGGTCAGATTAATCTGTTTCTGTTTTTCATCAACACTGTAATCGCCCGGTCCGTCTTCTTCCTCCTGCTTGACCAGACGCGGCACCAGCTTGTTCATCACCAGGTACAGGTCGGATTTATCGTCGGTCGGACCGGAAATGATTAACGGGGTACGCGCTTCGTCGATCAGGATTGAGTCGACCTCATCCACGACGGCGGCATTCAGGTCACGCTGCACCCTGTCTTCCCTGCGAAACGCCATATTGTCGCGCAGGTAGTCGAACCCGAATTCGTTGTTGGTCCCGTAGGTAATGTCAGCGTCATAGGCGGCTTTCTTTTCTGCGTGGTTCATGCCCGCAACAGCCACGCCGGTGGTGAGTCCTAGAAAGCCGTACAGTTTCCCCATCCAGGCCGCATCACGGCGTGCCAGGTAATCGTTCACCGTTACCACATGAACGCCCTTACCCGACAATGCATTCAGGTATGCAAACAGCGTGGCAACCAGTGTCTTGCCTTCACCGGTGCGCATTTCGGCAATCTTGCCTTCGTGCAGCACCATGCCACCGATCAGCTGCACATCGAAATGGCGCATTTCCAGCACCCGGCGCGAGCCTTCCCGGACCACGGCGAACGCCTCGGCGAGCAACTGCTCCAGCGTTTCTCCCTGCTGATAGCGGGCGCGAAACTCGTCTGTCTTGGCGCGCAGCTGCGCATCGCTGAGCGCCTTCAGTTCGGGCTCAAAGGCGTTGATTTTGCTTACTGTTTTTGAAATTCGCTTGAGAATCCGGTCGTTGCGGCTACCGAAGACCTTGCGCAATAGGGTTGTGACCATGGTGTATCAGGTGATATCGAGGTTGGATGGTGGATGAATTGGATGCGGAATGATACCGCATAACGGCAGCGGGGACAGACATTAAATCCGTCCGCCGCCGCGTTTGTTGCAGGATTGCGAGCTGATCTCGCGCGTCAGCGACTGGCGCGCACGAACTTGGTCGGATTGATCTGGCGCCCGTGTTGCAGCACTTCGTAGTGCACGTGCGGGCCAGTGGAGCGGCCGCTCGACCCCATCAGCGCAATGGTTTGACCGGGCTCGACCCGGTCACCGGGTTTGACCAGAATTTCGTGACAATGCCCGTAGCGTGTGGAATAGCCGTTGCCGTGGGCGATTTCCACCAGCTGCCCGTAGCCGTAGCGCTTCCCCGCCCAGCTCACCACGCCCGCCGCGGTGGCGACGATCGCATCGCCCATGTTACCGGCGAAGTCCAGCCCCTTGTGCATTTCTCTGCGGCCGTGGAAGGGGTCCGTGCGCATGCCGTAGTAGGACGACAACCAGCCCTTGGTGATGGGGCGTCCGGAGGGCGACACCGCCTGCGTGAGTTCGCGCGCGCTCACCACCTGCTCCAGCATTTCCAGCTGCCGCGCGCGGTCGTCGATCTGCACGGCCAGATCATCGAGGGCCTGCATGAAATCGAAGGAAGCCAGCTGCTCGCCCGACAGCGGGTCGGCAGGGCCGCCCTGCGCGGGCAGTTGATCGAAATCGAATTCCGAAGCGTCCAGTTTCGCAACTTCGGTGAGCTTCTGACCGAGTGCCTCGACCCGCAGCAGTTGCGCCTGCATCTGTCCGAGACGCAGCGCGAGAGCATTGAGGTGATTCTGAGCCTCGTCGCGGGCTCTGGCCAGGTCCTTCCTCTGCTCCTGTAAGGCCGCGGTCCAGGCCGGTTGGTCCGCGTCAGGGCTGCTCGCAACCCGGGCGGGATGCCTGCCCAGCTGATACCCGATTGCAGCCGCTCCCAGCAGGAGCACGCATAGCC
>CBDTYI010000086.1:0-9542 GCA_965364565.1 uncultured Gammaproteobacteria bacterium
GCCAGTGCAACCACGGGCGCCCCACCTGGGTACAGGTCAGCCTGCAGGAACTGGACGCCCTGTTCCTGCGCGGGCGCTAGGCGACGCCCGGTGATAGGCTTATTTGAACCTGATTATGGCTGAAGGCGAAACCAAGATACTCACATCGAGGACACTGAGGTCGCAGAGTTCTTGCCCCGATTGTTGGTCTCATTTAAATCTGTGACCAGATTCGGCGCCTGCTAAGAAAGGAAGTGGAAGATCCTGTTATATCCTTCGGGTCCTTTATCCCCTTTGGGTGTTTGGGTTAATGGGTTGTGGCTGTACTCTGCCCCCACCGCACGGAACCAGCGACCGCTAAAAACTTACCAGTGAACAGACACACATGTATTTCTGCTCCGTGACCTCCGCGTCCTCGATGTGAAAATGGTATCTTCCGGCCCCACGGCGCGCCCATGAACCAGCCGCTGGCGATTTTTCTGATGGGTCCCACCGCCTCCGGCAAGACCGCCGTGGCCGTCGAGCTGGTGCAGCGGCTGCCGCTGGAGATCATCAGCGTCGATTCGGCGCTGGTATACCGCGGCATGGACATCGGTACCGCCAAGCCGGATGCTGCCACCCTGGCGCTGGCGCCGCACCGCCTGATCGATATCCGCGACCCGGGCGAGGCGTATTCCGCGGCCCAGTTTCGCGTCGATGCGCTGCGCGAAATGGAATTGATCTGCGCGTCCGGCAACACGCCGCTGCTGGTCGGCGGCACCATGCTGTATTTCCGCGCCCTGGAGCAGGGGCTTTCGGATCTGCCCGGCGCCGACCCCGAAGTCAGGGCGCAACTCGAGGCCCGGGCAGCGGAAATCGGCTGGGCGGCGATGCACCAGCGGCTTGCCGTGGTCGATGCGCGGTCCGCGGCGCGCATTCACCCCAACGATCCGCAGCGTATCCAGCGGGCGCTCGAGGTCTACGAACTGACCGGTGTGGCGCTCAGCGAGCTGTGCCGGCGCGGCAGCGAAACTCCGCCCAATTACCGGTTTCTCAAAATCGTACTGGCGCCGCCGGAGCGTGAAACGCTGCACCGGCGCATCGAGGCGCGTTTTCGTGCCATGCTGGAACGGGGCTTTCTGGACGAGGTACAGCGTCTGCACCAGCGCGGCGACCTGGATTCCCAGTTACCCGCCCTGCGTGCCGTGGGCTATCGCCAGGCCTGGATGTACCTGCAGGGGGAACTGTCGGCGGACGAGTGGGTCCAACGGGCGCTGGTGGCGACCCGCCAATATGCCAAACGCCAGCTCACCTGGCTGCGCGCCGAGGCCGACGCTCACTGGGTGGACCCGCTGGGCGCCGATGCCGTTGCCCGTGTAGCGGCCTTGATAAAACAGGCTGGCGCAGCAGCCACTTGAATGTGCTATAGTTTTGCGGAATGGAAAAAAGGCTAACCGCAGCGGACGCGGCTCTCCAAAACGAGTGGATATGATGCAGTGTAGACACCGGACAGGAGAACGATTTTGGTGCACGTTACGAGAAGAAGGAGAAATGACATGGCCCGAGGGCAGTCGCTACAAGAACCCTTCCTGAACACGCTGCGTAAAGAGCGTATTCCGGTATCCATTTACCTGGTGAACGGGATCAAACTACAAGGCCAGATAGAATCCTTCGATCAATTCGTGGTCCTGCTGAAGAACAGCGTCAGTCAGATGGTATACAAACACGCGATTTCAACCGTGGTGCCGGCACGTAATGTCCGGTTGTCGAGTGGCGATGAAGGCGGCAATGGCGGCGGGCCCGAGCCCGGCAACGCCTGATTCCTCAAGCCTCCCGTACGGCCGGGCCGAGCGCCCGGTCGCGCGCTGTTCCAGCCGCCTGTTCCGATCTGGTCCGCCACCCCTGAACGCAGGAAGATCACCTTTTGTTTGAAAGACCGCGCAGCGGTGAACGCACCATACTCGTTCACGTCGATTTTCCCGGTGCCGCCGATCCCGAAGATCTGCTCGAGTTCACCGATCTGGCACGCTCGGCCGGCGCCCGTCCGGTTGCCACCATCACCGCCAGCCGCAGTGCGCCGGAGCCACGTTACTACGTCGGATCCGGCAAGGCGGAGGAGATCCGTGCGCGATTGAACGCCGAACAGGCCGAGCTGGTGATATTTAATCACGAACTTAGTCCCAGCCAGGAACGCAACCTGGAGAAACTGCTGCAGGCGCGGGTGTTGGACCGCACCGGGCTGATTCTGGATATCTTTGCCCAGCGTGCGCGTTCCTTCGAGGGCAAGCTGCAGGTCGAACTGGCCCAGCTGCAGCACCTGTCCACGCGCCTGGTGCGCGGCTGGACTCATCTGGAACGCCAGAAGGGCGGTATCGGTCTGCGCGGTCCGGGTGAAACCCAGCTGGAAACGGACCGTCGCCTGCTCGCCAATCGCATCAAGCAGATCCACAAACGGCTGGAAAAAGTGCGCAGCCAACGCGCCCAGGGGCGCCGCGCACGGGCGCGCGCCGAAGTTCCGGCGGTCTCCCTGGTCGGTTATACCAACGCCGGCAAATCCACCTTGTTCAACCGCTTGTGTGACGCCGGCGTGTATGCGGCCGATCAGCTGTTCGCGACCCTCGATCCGACCCTGCGGCGCCTGGAATTGCCCGGTTTCGGACCGGTGGTGCTGGCCGACACGGTCGGCTTCGTGCGTCAGCTGCCGCACGAGCTGGTGGCGGCGTTCCGCTCCACGCTCGAGGAAACGCTGGAAGCTGACCTGTTGCTCCACGTCGTGGACGCCCACGACCCGGAGCGCCAGACCCGCATCGAACAGGTCAACGAGGTGCTGAGCTCCATCGGTGCCGGCGAGGTGGCGCAGATCCTGGTCTACAACAAGAGCGATCTGAGCGCCGAACCCCCACATTTGCTGAGGGATAGAGAAGGGCGAATCACGCGGCTGTGGTGTTCGGCCGTCACCGGTGCCGGGATCGAACTGTTGCAGCAGGCCCTGGGAGAATTCTTTCTGTCCGATCAGGTGCACGGCTGGCTGCAGCTGCCGGCCTCGGCAGGGCGCCTGCGGGCCGCGATATACCGGACCGGCGAGGTCCTGCAGGATATCCCGGATGATGTCGGTGGCTGGTGGCTGGAAGTCAGGATCAGCGCCCGGGAACTGGAGGCGCTGTACCGCGGAGAGGACCTCGACTGTGTCCTGCGGCCGGATCGGGAGCCGCTACGTGTTGCGGGCGCGGCCCAAGCTCCCTAGAATCTCGCACTTTTGCTGATACACTGGGTTCCCGCGGGGAACCGTGCCATTTGCCGCACGATGCTCGGGGTTACGGGTCGTGCCGGACGGCCTCAACAGAAATTGTCTAGCTTACGGAGTCATGCATGGCCTGGAATGAGCCGGGAGGCGGAAACAACAAAGATCCCTGGGGCGGTCGTGGCGACCAGGGGCCACCTGATCTGGACGAAGTCGTGCGCAAGATGCAGGACAAGCTCGGCGGGCTGTTCGGTGGCCGCAAGCGCGGCGGCGGAGGTGGTGGCGGAGCCGGCAAGGCCGGATTCGCCGGGTTCGGCCTGGTGGCGATCATCGTGCTGGTGGTGTGGCTGTTCTCCGGCATCTATATCGTCGACGCCGGTAAGCGCGGCGTGGTGCTGCGCTTCGGGGCCTTCACCGAAGCGACCATGCCCGGTCCGCACTGGCATATTCCCTATCCCGTGGAGCAGGTCGAGATTGTCGACGTCGAACAGCGGCGTTTCATCGAAATCGGCTACCGTTCGGGCAGCGGCGGACAGTCCGCCGTGACCGTACCACGCGAAGCACTGATGCTCACCCAGGACGAGACCATTGTGAACATCCAGCTCGCCGTGCAGTACCAGGTCGACGATCCGCGCCTGTACCTGTTCAATGTGCGCGAACCCGACGCGGTGCTCAAGCAGAGCGCGGAAAGCGCGCTGCGTGAGGTGGTGGGCAAAAGCAAAATGGACTTCGTGCTCCAGGAAGGCCGCGCCGAGGTTGTCAACCGGACCAAGATCCTGATGCAGGAGATCCTCAACTCCTATAACAGCGGCCTGCTGGTTTCGGACGTCAATCTGCAGGATGCCCAGCCGCCCGAAGAAGTGCAGGGCGCTTTCTCCGATGCCATCAAGGCGCGTGAGGACCGGGTGCGCCTGAAGAACGAGGCCGAGGCCTACGCCAACGATGTGATTCCGAAAGCGCGCGGTAGCGCGGCGCGCCAGGTGCAGGAGGCCGAGGGTTACCGGGAATCGCTGATCGCCAAGGCCACGGGTGAGGCCAGCCGCTTCACCCAGCTGCTGGGCGAGTATGAAAAGGCGCCGGACGTGACCCGCAAGCGCCTGTACCTGGAGACCATGGAGGCGGTTATGTCGCGCACCGGCAAGGTGGTGGTGGACAGCGAGAGCACCGGCAACCTCATGTACCTGCCGCTGGACGAGCTGTTCAAACGGCGGGTCCAGCCGCCGAGCTTTTCCAGCCCCGACGAGAGCGAGACATCATCCGGTGACTCGGGCAATGATGAAGCGTTACGGCCTTCGCGCCGACCCAGGGAGGCACGCTGATGGCGAATACCAGGGCTTTTATCGCGATGCTGGCGCTGCTGCTGGTGGCGCTGGCCGGTTTTTCCCTGTTCACTGTGGCGGAGTGGGAAAAGGCCATCATGTTCAGGCTGGGTGAAATACGCGAGGCCGATTTCAGGCCCGGCCTGCATGTCAAGATCCCGTTCATCAACAACGTACGCAAGTTCGACAGCCGTCTGCTGACCCAGGATGTGGAGCCGGAGCGCTTTCTGACGGTGGAAAAGAAAAACGTGATTGTCGATTCCTTCGTCATGTGGCGGATCGCCGATGTAACACGCTATTACAAGGCGGTGGCAGGCGACGAACGCAACGCGCGGCTGCGTATCGAGCAGGTCATCAAGGACGGCATGCGCGGCGAGTTCAGCAAGCGCACCATCAATGAGGTGGTGTCGGGTGAACGCGACGTGATCATGGAGGAGCTCACCGAGGCCGCCAATCGGCAGGCACAGCAGATCGGTATCGAAATCGCCGATGTGCGCATCAAGCGTATCGATCTGCCCGCGGAAGTCAGCAACTCGGTATACCGGCGCATGCAGGCCGAGCGCTCCCGGGTAGCCAAGGAATTCCGCTCGCGCGGCTTCGAAGAATCCGAAAAGATCCGCGCCAACGCCGATCGCCAGCGCCAGGTGCTGATTGCCGATGCCTACCGTGAAGCGGAACAGATTCGCGGTGAAGGCGACGCCAAGGCGGCGGAGATCTACGCCAACGCCTACGGCAAGGACCAGGAGTTCTATGCCTTTACCCGCAGTCTCAAGGCTTACCAGGAATCCTTCCAGGGCGGCAGCGATGTGCTGTTGCTGGAGCCGGACAGCGAGTTCTTCGACTATTTCGACCGGGCCAAAGACTAGCCCGGCTAACCTGTGCAAGCCCGGACGATGCCGTATCGTCCGGCTTTTTTTTGGATCACGCGATGTGGGATGATCTCTGGGCGGCCATGGCGCTGATGCTGGTAATCGAAGGCATCGTGCCGTTTCTGAGCCCGGACGCCATGCGGCGCATGCTGGCCGCCATGCTGCAGATGGACAACCGCAGCATCCGCGTCGCCGGATTGATCAGTATGCTGGTTGGAGTCGGGCTTCTGTACTGGGTGCGCCGGGGCAACGTGGTCGGATGACGGGAAAGAACCGCTGGTTATTGCCGGAGGGTATCGAGGAACTGCTGCCCGAACAGGCCAGGCAGCTGGAGCAGTTGCGCCGTGAGCTGCTCGACCTGTACAGCAGCTGGGGTTACGAGCTGATCATCCCGCCGTTCATCGAATACCTGGATTCGCTGCTCACCGGCACCGGACACGACCTCGACCTGCAGACGTTCAAGCTCATCGATCAACTGTCCGGGCGGCTGCTCGGCCTGCGCGCCGACATGACGCCGCAGGCCGCGCGCATCGATGCGCACCGCCTGCAGCGCGAGGCGCCGACCCGCCTGTGTTACCTGGGCACGGTGCTGCATACCCTCCCGGACGGGTTCGCCGGATCGCGCAGCCTGATGCAGGTGGGTGCCGAACTGTTCGGTCACGCCGGTGCCGAGAGCGATGTCGAGATCCTCGCGCTGATGGTGGCGACGCTGGCGCTCACCGGCATCGAGGACCTGTACATCGACCTCGGTCATGTCGGCATCTACCGCGGCCTGGCGGCCGATGCCGGCCTCGACGACGACCAGGAGGCGTTCCTGTTCGACGCCCTGCAGCGCAAGGCGATACCGGAAATCAACGAGTTTCTCCGCCAGCTGGACCTGTCCACGGCCCAGCGCGAGCGTCTGGCGGGGCTCGCTACCCTGAACGGCGGGGCAGAAGCGCTGGAACGCGCCCGCGCCCTGCTGGAAGGCAGCGGCGACGCCGCGCAGCTGGCTCTGGAAGACCTCCAGCGCATCGCCACGCTCGCCCAGCGGCGCCTGCCGAATGTTGCGCTGCACTTCGATCTGGCGGAGCTGCGCGGCTACCAGTTTCACACCGGGGTCGTTTTCGCTGCCTTCGTGGCGGACCGCGGCCAGGAGATCGCGCGCGGCGGGCGTTACGACGCTATCGGCCAGGTGTTCGGGCGCGCGCGGCCCGCGACCGGCTTCAGTACCGATCTGCGCAGTCTCATGCGGCTCGGTGCCAGGCAGCTGCCGGCAGCGGCGGACGCTATCGCCGCACCGGCGGAAGACGACCCGGCGCTGGACGAGCGAGTGCGGAACCTGCGTGCGCAGGGCGAACGGGTGATTCAGCAGCTGCCCGGCCAGGCCGGGAGTTTTGCCGAAATGGGCTGCGGCCGCATACTGCGCTGGAACGGTTCGGACTGGGTGGTAGAAGCGATTGGTTAGCCGGATCGTGGAAAAGCATTAACCACCAAGGAACACAAAGGACACGAAGGTAAAGCAATTTCTATTGCTGCGTTGGCGTCTTTAACGGTGCCGGTGGTTGGAATTAGCGGCTTCTGATGAACAGGGGACGAACAAGGTGTTTGGAGCGCGAAGCAAAACAACGGTTTCTACCTTTGTGTCCTTTATGCCCTTCGGGTATTCGTGTCCCTTTGTGGTTAAAGGTTAACGTGGTCTGGACTTGTCCACACCTGGACTGACAAGGTTGAGCATAGATGGGTAAGAACGTAGTCGTAATCGGTACCCAGTGGGGTGATGAGGGCAAGGGCAAGATCGTCGATCTGCTGACCGACCGGGCCTCTGCGGTGGTGCGCTTCCAGGGTGGCCACAACGCCGGCCATACGCTGGTCATCGAGGGCAAGAAGACCGTGCTGCACCTGATTCCCTCCGGGATCCTGCGCGCCGGGGTGCGCTGCCTGATCGGTAATGGGGTGGTGTTGTCGCCCTCTGCGTTGTTCGAAGAGGTGGCTATGCTGGAAGCCAACGGGGTACCGGCACGCGAGCGGCTCGGCATCAGTGAGTCCTGTCCCCTTATCCTGCCTTACCACATCGCGCTGGACCGGGCGCGCGAGCTGGCGCGCGGCAACAAGGCGATCGGTACCACCGGGCGGGGTATCGGACCAACCTACGAGGACAAGGTGTCGCGGCGCGGCATCAGACTCGGTGAACTGCTGGACCCGGAACACTTCAAGGAACGCCTGCGCGAAGTGATGGAATACCACAATTTCGCGCTGCAGCACTACTTCAAGACCGAAGCCGTCGACTACCAGCGGGTGCTGGATGAGGCGCTGGCGCAGGGCGAGCAGCTCGCGCCGCTGGTGGAAGACGTGCCCGGCACCCTGCACCGGCTGCGCGCCGAGGGCAAGAGCATTATGTTCGAAGGCGCCCAGGGTGCGTTGCTGGATATCGATCACGGCACCTACCCCTACGTGACCTCGTCGACCACCACTGCCGGCGGGGCGGCCAGCGGCAGCGGCGTCGGCCCGCGCGCGCTCGACTACGTGCTCGGCATTGTCAAGGCCTACACCACCCGGGTCGGCGCCGGCCCGTTCCCGACCGAACTGTTCGACGCGGACGGCAGGCACCTGGGCGAGAAGGGCCATGAATTCGGCGCTACCACCGGACGCCAGCGCCGCTGCGGCTGGCTGGACGTGGTCGCGCTGCGCCGCTCGCTGGAGCTCAACAGTGTCACCGGCATGTGCATCACCAAACTGGATGTGCTGGACGGCCTGCAGACGGTCAAGATCTGTGTGGCCTACAAGCTGGACGGCAAGGAAATCGGCGTGCCGCCGGTTGGCGCAGACCAGTTCGAGAAATGCGAACCGGTACTGATCGAAATGCCCGGCTGGAGCGAATCCACCGTGGGCAGGAAATCGGTCGATCAGCTGCCCCAGGCGGCGCGCGATTACCTGAACAAGGTAGAACAGCTGTGCGGTGTGCCGATCGACATCATTTCCACCGGTCCCGACCGCGAAGAGACAATTATCCAGAGGCATCCGTTTGAATAGAACTTATCTCATTATCCCGCGCTCCCCGCGTCGCGCCATGGGCCAAAAGCGCCACGGTCGCGGCCGCGGCGGATTATGAGACAGGTTCTAGTTATCCAGCAGTGCACTGACGCCAGTTGCGGCTGAATCTGGGCCGCTACCCTAATCCGGCCCAGGCTGTTTATCCAGGACACGGGGGAATTTTTCGTTAATCAGTGCGATCGGTTGGCCTTTGGATATTATTCGGTAGGTGCGACTGATGAAGTCGCTGCCGGCGCTGCGCTGCACGACCTCCGGCAAGTCCTGCCGGTGTTCCTGTCCGTACCAAAGGACTTCCCGGCGGGTTTCCAGTTCGGAGTCATTCAGGAGGCGGCCAATGCCTTCACCCTGGATCTCGATGCCGTAGCGCACCCGATCAGGTAAACGTTCAAACACCAGCAGAGATACGGCATAGGCATATGCGGTCAGGCTGTTCTTGCTGCGAATCAGCACTTGTCGCAGACCGACTTCAGTGCCTCTTGGTGCCGCAAGCCAGTACTGATCCTCGGTCAGGACCTGGGTTGCCTGGTCCAGGCGTACGATCTCAAGAGGCTCCAACGTATATGCCTCGATGAACTTGGTTACCGTCCCGTCCAGGACCAACAGCGCTCGCTGGAAAGGTGTCAGGGTGCGCAGATCGACGCTGCGCAGTTCAGGCGGCTTGCTGGACTGGGCCAGCATGACATCCCGGAGCGGATCGAACTGCGCGGTTTGCGTTTCCGTATGTGTCATCACCCCAACCTGCTACGCCGCTCTTGATGAATCAATCCCGGGCGGCAAATCGTCTATGGTAATGCGGCGGGGCGAGGAAAGGAAAGGCGCTGCCATACCCCTTTGCGGTCAAGCTTGATGTGCCGGCGTCGGACTGCTGCATCCCTGCACCTCAATGGTGCGATGCGGGTTTGGTATGCAGCCGCCCCGGCAGTGAGGATGAGCGCCGCTATCCGGGCCGGCACCGGTTTCGCCGGCACGGCAAATTGACCAGAGGCTCTCAAAGAAAGGGGCGTCGGCCACTGCTGTCCCACAAACGCAGGATCTCCGTCATTCCGGCTTACGCCGGAATGACGATACAGGAATCATTGGCCGATGCGGATTTCATGTTTCAACCTGAGCTTCTTTTGTAAT